>ASHK01001001.1 GCA_000695745.1 Vibrio madracius
GATCACCCTTTCGACGAAAGTCTACATGTTAGTCAAGACACATTTGCACACCATGTTTGTGAGCGTTGGGAACAGATTGCCTTGCGAGCACAATCGGAACAAACTCGCGTATGCTTGCTACGTACTGGTGTGGTGCTTGGTGAAGGGGGAGGAGCATTGGCCAAAATGATGTTGCCATACAAACTTGGTCTGGGAGGTCCAATTGGTAATGGACAACAATATATGCCGTGGATCCATATCCTCGACATGGTGCGTGCTATCGTTTATCTACTTGAGACCGAGCATGCCAGTGGACCCTACAATTTCTGCGCGCCTCACGCCGTTACTAACGCGAATTTCAGTAAGGCTTTGGCGAGCGCCCTGCATCGACCTCATTTCTTAATGACACCAAAGTGGGCCATTAAACTGGCGATGGGAGAGTCATCCTGTTTGCTACTAGATAGTACCCGAGCAAAACCAAAGAAGCTTACCGAGATTGGCTTTAATTTTTCTTTCCCGCACGTAGATTCCGCTCTAAAAAATATCGTGACAAACTGTCGCTAGACCTCCCCTACCATTAGCGTTAACCTTAGCCTGAAGGAAATATATCATAGGGTTAGCGCTACAATGGGAAAAGCCATACTTATCACTGGAAGCTCCACTGGCATCGGTTACGTCGCCGCACATGAGCTGCAAAAACGAGGCTACAAAGTCATCGCTTCGTGCCGTGCCCAACAGGATGTCGATAGACTCAACCAAGAAGGGTTAACCTGTATACAGCTCGACCTCACCGATGAAAAAAGTATTAAATCAGCGGTTCAAAAAGCGCTTATTCTATGTGAGGTGACCTCTATGCGTTGTTTAACAACGGTGCTTATGGTCAACCTGGAGCGTTAGAGGACTTACCTACCGAAGCACTAAGAGCACAATTTGAAGCCAACTTTTTTGGTTGGCATGAGTTAACCAAACAAGTGCTACCCATAATGAGAAAACTGGGACGTGGTCGAATCGTTCAAAACAGCTCCGTCTTGGGGTTTGCCGCAATGAAGTATAGAGGTGCTTACAATGCGTCTAAGTTTGCTCTCGAAGGCTGGACTGATACGCTCAGACTCGAATTGCACCAAACCAACATTAAGGTCTCCTTGATAGAGCCAGGCCGATTGAGACTCGTTTTAGAGCTAACGCAAAGTCCGCCTTCTTAAAATGGATCGACATCAATACTAGTGTGCATACAACGCATTACCAACAACAGCTAAGCCGATTATCTGCCAAAGGCTCCAATAATCAGTTCGTACTCCCCGCCGAATCTTGCGTGGCACCACTGATTGACGCGCTTGAATCTAATCACCCCAAATTACGTTATCGCGTGACCACCCCGACCAAAGTATTCGCTGTACTAAAACGCCTTCTGCCAGGCAAATGGTTAGACCCCATTTTGCGAAAAGCCGCATAAAAAACGATCATTTGTAATTTTAGTGTCACATATGAAGGATATATTGCTAAGCGTAGTTAAATACCAGAGACGAAACCATACCCTACAAAATTTGGAATAATCTCTCTAACACCTTGCTCACAGCGATATTTATTTGGAATTCTAAAAATGACGCTAAATCAGCTAAACTGGCTGGCTGTGGGTGTAACACTTGCATACTTTGTAATGTTTTAAACACCTTCGCTTGCTGAATTTCTGAAATC
>ASHK01001002.1 GCA_000695745.1 Vibrio madracius
GATTTGCCCGTCTTCCATGTGAATATCATCAACGCGTGTACTAAAACGAATTTCACCGCCTAGTTCGATGATTTTCGCACGCATTTTCTCAATCATAGTCACAAGTTTAAACGTACCGATATGCGGCTTACTCACGTAAAGAATTTCTTCTGGTGCGCCAGCAGCTACAAACTCTTCGATGACTTTACGACCATAGTGCTTTGGATCTTTGACTTGGCTATAGAGTTTGCCATCTGAGAACGTCCCCGCACCACCTTCACCAAACTGCACATTCGACTCTGGGTTCAGTGTACGCTTACGCCAAAAACCAAAAGTATCCTTGGTACGTTCACGAACTTCCTTACCACGTTCAACGATGATCGGATTAAAGCCCATTTGTGCCAACACAAGGCCAGCAAATAGACCGCAAGGGCCAAACCCAATAACGACGGGACGCTCAGTGTTATCAGTTGGAGCTTTAGCCACGAATTTGTACTCCATATCCGGAGTGACTTTGACGTGTGGATCATCGGTAAATTTCTCAAGCAGTAATGCTTCATTCTGCACTTCTACGTCTAGAGTGTAGATAAGGAGAATGTTGCTCTTCTTACGCGCATCATAGCCACGCTTGAACACATTGAATGACATCATCTGCTCAGCAGAAATGCCGAGTTTTTTAAGAATGGCAGCAGAAATTGCGCCTTCTTCGTGATCAAGAGGAAGTTTAATTTCAGTTAAACGTATCATGGAGGGGTCTCGCCTAGTCGGTGTCTTAGCCTAACCGGTCAACTAGAAGACCGATAAGCTCACAATGGCGCGCATTTTACGTTAACTTGTTTTGTCTGTCATACTTAATTCATCGTAGGCGGCCTTTGATACACGAATTACCCGCTTCTGATATTGAATTTTGTTGGCGAATGAGTATTATCGCCCCTCCACGAATTTGGCAAATGAAGAGTTGATACCCATGGCTTTTGTCGTCACAGATAACTGTATCCAATGCAAATATACCGATTGTGTCGCGGTGTGCCAGCTGACGCATTTTACGAAGGTCCAAATTTTATGGTCATTAGCCCTATCGACTGCATTGACTGTGGACTGTGTGTACCCGAGTGTGACGCCCAAGCAATTTTCCAAGAAGACGAGCTCACCGAAGAACAGCAAGTCTTCATTGAATTAAATGCCGAATTAGCAGAAATCTGGCCTAACCTCACCGAAGTTAAGCCCGCTATGGACGACGCTGAAAAATGGAATGGCGTGCCAAATAAGTTAGGCATGCTAGAAAAGTAGCGCCATGAATACCAAAAGGGCGCAGTATCTCCATGATACTGCGCCCTTTTTCAATTCTAATCCTGTGCTTGTCAGGCGACTAAGCGTCACTGTGTTGGCGGCGGAAGTTGTCTAGAATGATTCCCGTTGCCATAGCAACATTCAATGATTCCGCACCACCAAATGCTGGAATGGTGATTTTATCTGTTACGTATTGGGCCGCCTCAGGGCGCACACCATGCGATTCACTGCCCATCAACAAGATACCTTCAGCAGAGAACGCCAACTTGTGCACATTTTCACCTTCTAAGAAGGCACCATATACCGGAAGTGACGCTTGTGCTAGGTAGCTAGGAAGATCCAAAAGCGTTACCTGAACACGGCTAAAGCTACCCATGGTCGCTCGAATCGTTTTAGGGTTGTAAGGATCCGCACAGTCAGTACTGGCCACTATATGTTTGATGCCATACCAATCGGCGATTCGAATAATAGTGCCTAAATTTCCGGGATCAGAAACCCCATCTAACGCGATCATCATTCCCTCAGCCACTGGTATGTCTGTTCGAGGGATCTCTACAACCGCCACAGCGGCATTATTGCTTACAAGTGAGCTTGCTTTTGTCAGTTCCTCAAGTGAGGCTTCAATGCATTCTACACGCTGCAATTGCTCTCGATGGCTTGCTAAAAATTCACTGGTGGCAAAAACATGTTTTGTCACCATGGATGTCTCCAATAGCTCTAACACGTTTTTCTCACCTTCTACGAGGAATAAGCCATGTGCTTTGCGTTGTTTCTTTTGACTTAGTGCACGGAGAAGTTTTAATTGGTTTTTGGAAATCATAGTCATACCCCAGATGAAAGCGCGGGCATATATACTTAATTAAGAATCTGATGCGAGTAACAATACTATGCCAGCACCTTTTAGCCACCATTGAGACTTAAAGAGATATCCAACAACAGCCATAAAGTTACATTTATCGACGCTTTGATGCTGATTAAGAATCAAGTTTATAAAAATAAATGTAAAAACTATCTAGCAAACGGTTGCTACATATTCATACAAAAGAAACTCAAAATACTTTTTAGTTGCTATAGCATATAAACAAATGATTTTATTGAGTTAAAAGTTAACAACCTAGAGTTAGCCGTTAAATTTAGTCAATTCACTGCTTGACTATGAGATTTACATCACGATAATACGCGCCGTTTGCCTGAAATCTGGTAAATGAAGTATTTAAATTTAGATTATTGTGAGGTAAGAGATGTCTGCGGATAACAACTACAGTCTAGGTCCGGTTCCACAATCGGCTAGAAAGGGGGTCGCTTCATTAACTATGGTGATGTTAGGACTGACTTTCTTCTCCGCAAGTATGTGGACTGGCGGTTCACTGGTACTGGCCTCTCCTTTAATGATTTCTTCCTCGCTGTTCTCATTGGTAACCTCATTCTCGGCATTTACACTTCTTTTCTTGGTTACATTGGTTCTTCCACAGGCCTTTCCACTCACCTTCTCGCGCGTTTCTCTTTTGGCTCTAAAGGCTCTTGGCTTCCATCTGTTCTACTTGGTGGGACACAAGTAGGCTGGTTCGGCGTTGGCGTTGCTATGTTTGCCATTCCAGTACAAAAAGCAACAGGGATTGACACCAATATCCTTATTATTGTCAGTGGTTTGTTGATGACAGCAACCGTCTACTTTGGTATCTCTGCGCTAATGATTTTGTCAGCCATCGCTGTACCTGCTATTGCTATCTTAGGTGGTTATTCTGTATTGACAGCGGTAGACAGCGTTGGCGGTGTTGGTGAGCTACAAAAAATTCAACCAGCGGAGCCACTAAATTTCTCGGTAGCGCTAGCAATGGTTGTCGGGTCATTTGTTAGTGCGGGTACGCTAACCGCTGACTTCGTTCGCTTTGGTCGCAATCCAAAAGGGGCTGTCTTCATTACAATGGTGGCTTTCTTTATTGGTAACTCGCTCATGTTCATCTTTGGTGCAGCGGGCGCATCGGTAACAGGACAATCAGACATCTCAGAGGTAATGATTGCTCAAGGTCTACTACTGCCAGCCATCATCGTACTCGGCCTAAACATCTGGACAACTAATGACAATGCGTTGTACGCATCAGGTCTTGGTTTCTCAAACGTCACTGGTTTGCCAAGCAAGTATCTATCTATGGCGAATGGTCTCGTCGGCACACTTTGTGCGCTTTGGTTGTACAACAACTTTGTTGGTTGGCTAACGTTCCTATCGCTTGCTATCCCTCCGATCGGTGGTGTTATCATTGCAGACTTCCTGACAAACAGAAAACGTTACGCAAATTTTGAAACTGCGAAATTCCAAACTGTGAACTGGGCAGGTATCATTGCTGTAGGTCTTGGCGTAGCTGCCGGTAATTTCCTACCGGGTGTCGTACCTGTGAACGCAGTTCTTGGCGGTGCCATCAGCTATATTGTCTTAGACCGACTTATTAACAAGAAAGCGGCGCAACTTAAACAAGCAGACGCTTAATAATTAGGAATTTGATGTTATGTCATCTTTGCTCATTCAAAATGCTTCAATCAATATGAAAGAAGGTCTTTATGACTTCTTATAGAAGACGGCGTATTTAAAGCGATTGAACCTGCTGGCTCCAAAACGCTGACAGCGGACAAGCAGATTGACGCGACAGGTCACATGGCGACAGCGCCATTTTGCGAGCCACATATTCACTTGGACACGACTCAAACCGCAGGTGAGCCGAGTTGGAATATCTCCGGAACCTTGTTTGAAGGAATCGAGCGCTGGGCAGAGCGCAAAGCACTGTTGTCTATTGAAGACGTTAAGCAGCGTGCTAAACAGACGTTAAAGTGGCAAATCGCCAACGGTATTCAACACGTTCGTACTCACGTTGACGTGTCTGACCCAACCTTAACCGCGCTTAAAGCCATGGTAGAAGTCCGTGAAGAAATGAAGCAGTGGGTTGATATCCAGATCGTTGCGTTTCCACAAGAAGGTATTCTTTCCTATCCAAATGGCAAAGAGTTGCTTGAAGAAGCAGTACAGCTTGGTGCAGATGTTATCGGTGCCATTCCACACTTCGAATTACGCGCGAGTATGGGGTAGAGTCTTTGCATTATGTCTTCGACCTGGCGCGTAAATACGACCGCTTGATTGATGTTCACTGCGATGAAATCGATGATGAGCAGTCTCGTTTTGTTGAGACTCTCGCGGCGCTTGCTCACAAATACGAAATGGGCGACAAAGTAACTGCAAGCCATACTACGGCGATGGGTTCGTACAATGGTGCGTATGCGTCTCGTTTGTTCCGTCTGTTGAAAATGTCCGGCATTAGCTTCGTAGCAAACCCGCTAGTGAATATTCACTTACAAGGTCGTTTCGATGACTACCCTAAGCGTCGCGGTGTGACACGCGTGAAGGAAATGTTAGCTGCAAACATCAACGTCTGTTTTGGTCATGACGATGTTTTTGACCCTTGGTACCCGCTTGGCACGGCTAACATGCTTCAAGTTTTACATATGGGATTACATGTCTGTCAGGTGATGGGCTACGATCAAATCAACCAATCTCTTGACTTGATAAGCACTAATTCAGCCAAAGCACTTAACATCCAAGACACGCACGGCTTGGAAGTTGGCAAGAGAGGCAGTTTATTATTGTTAGCAGCAGAAAGTGGTTTTGATGCCCTTCGTCGTCAAGTACCCGTGAGCTACTCTATCCGTAATGGCTTAGTCATCGCACAAACCAAACCAGCAGAGACACAAATCCATCTTGAGTCCACTGAAAACGTGACGTTTAAACGCTAGTTTTCCTCCCCAAAGAGCAAGTCGTCAATGGCTTGCTCTTTTTGTAACTAATTCATAAGAAATTCATTTAATCCTTTGCTAGGTGTGTTACACTGCTTTCGCTCTGGTGTTCAGAGTTATTTAAAGTAAGAGTAAAAGAGTACGAGAAGTATTGTCAGATAATTTCCCTTGCGGGTATTTGTCATTCGTTTTTCCCATTTACGGCTTGATTAAATAAACAGAAACACAAAGCGAGATCGCCGAAAGGCAAATTTAATCTTAAAAGTAAGGGACATAACATGTCTAACACAAATACTGGCACAGTAAAATGGTTTAACGAAGAGAAAGGCTACGGCTTCATCGCTCAAGAGAACGGTCCAGACGTATTCGTTCACTTCCGCGCTATCTCTGGCGAAGGTTTCAAAACTCTAAAAGAAGGCCAAGCGGTTTCTTTTGGTGTTGAGCAAGGCCAAAAAGGTCCTCAAGCTGTTAACGTTATTCCTCAATAATAACGACAGTTAAAGAATTTCTAAAAGGCTTCGAGTAATCGAAGCCTTTTTTGTATCCGCAAGCATCCCCTCTCCCTCCTTTCTTTATTCCAACGCTTTTCTAGCACTACTACATTAGGCTACTAAATCCATCACCTTTACGATATCTCCTGTCACTCACCGTGACACAGACTGCCTCTCCGAGGCTCTAAATCAGGGGAGTCAGTCATCCAATCATATGGATTTCCGCGCAAGGATGCGATTTCATCAGTTGGTATTTTCAACTGTGTTTTTGACCATTTTGGAATCGTAAAAACAATGAAAAAACTCTTCGCATCTGCACTTATCGTGGCTTCTTCCTCTACTATCGCCGCAGGGATGGACGACGTTAATTTTAACCTCTTAGCTGGTTATGATCGTCATGCACCTACGGTTGCGTTTGAAGTTGACTATTCGAATGTTCTGTTGGGTACTCAGTTCCATGCCGCAAAAACACAGTTTGTTATGGAAGCACACTCAGATAGCCAGCACAGTGTAGGTAAAACCGAACAACACAAATTTTCCATTTATACAGGATATCGCTTCAATAACGGGTTAACTCTGAAAGCAGGTACAACCATTAGCAAGCTTGAATTTTCTGGAGCCGGCGGCACTGACAAGGGTGTTGAAGCTAAAATTGACGCAAAATCCTCAAAAGTACTGGCATTCGTCGGTGCTGGTTATGAGTTTGATAATGGCTTCAACATGAATTTGCACAGCACTATTGGCAACAATGACAAAGTTGAACTGGGTAAATATGGCCACGCCAAAGTTGACGATAAAGCCAACATCAGTTTCTTAGTCGGATACCGTTTCTGAAAGCGTTTTAACTAGAAGTCCACAGTCACCTCATCATTCGAAAAGACCTATGAAAAAACTGAAATTAACCATGCTTGTCATTGGCGCTTCACTCTTATCAGGCTGCTCCGTCTACAACGCAGTGAAAGCAGGACAACTGCAAGCAGACTATGACCTAATTTTAACAAACAGCGCCATTTATAATTCTGATAATGGCAGCCAATACAGTATCCCAGTGCCTCATAATGAAAGTAGAAACAAAATGCTGGTTTGTTATAACCAAAGCGGTATCTTCAGTGCCTCCGATTCTGGGGAATTAAGAGAAGTGGCCAATGAATGGCTAAGCAAAAATAAGCCGGGAAAGCTCGCTGGCGACGAACTAAACCGTTCTGGCGTTTGGGATTCTAGAACCTGTTATGAGTTCGACATTGTGGATATTCAACCGATTGGTGCGTATCTCGATCAAGAAACCGGGGATGTCGTTATCGTCGGTGAAAGTCACGGATAAGCAATATAAGAGCCTAGACCTAGGCTCTTTTTATTTTATTCATACCACGACTCTGGGATGGGATCATCGTACAAAAAGACATCTTGGTTTCGCTTTAAGAACGCTTGCACTATATCTGCCATTCCTTTCGCACTGGCTAAAAACGATCTTGCCTCGCCAATAGTCCCCCAATGGCCGATACCTTGTTTAACAAATGGACGCTCAAGCTTGTCATAATTTTCATGAATGCTACCAAACGGACTTTTATGTCGATGCAGAACCGTCTTAATGGCGTTATCACCTTTAATGATGGTAATCGCTTCTGACTCAGGGTCGATACGGTTGGGAATGGCGTTCCACTCCTCCACACCATGGATGTATGTGTTGCGAGTAAGTGGGCACCCTAGAAACAATATTTGAGCGTCTACATCATAGAGTTTTCCCCAAGCGCCATGACGAGGGCATGGGGACGTCAGCATTTCTTCTCCAGCAATAAATTGCTCCGCATTGTTTCCTAGTGCTGCCATTGAGTGCGTCGGATGAAGTGAACGAAGCACGCCTTCTCTTTGCCTAAACATCTCACTAAGGATACCAACGCAAGAGGGTTCTGTTTTAGGGTCGTAAATACCATTAGCAAGATTGTGCTTGTCCCAACTGTGCGTGGGTAGCAATAACAGCCCTTCCGACATAAACTCACTCAAAGCATCCAGTACTGTGTCAGCCCCACCCTCAACGTCTCCTATGGCTTTCATGGAAGAGTGAACTAAAAGCACTCCCTTTTGCTGAACGCCAAGAGCTCGTAAGTCATTTATAAGTTGATCTTTTGTAATCATTTTTCAACCACAATATAGAAAATTCAACCATAATGACAAAATCCATCTTAAATTGCTGTTACACTCATTGAGTTTTTAATCAATTAACTAATAAATGACATAGCTTAAAAATCTAAATAAAAACCCAGCTCGACATTACTACTGTCCTCTATTGGTCGGCCAGGTCTTACTCGATACTGCCCCTTCGTATACTTGACGTATGGTTGAACATAAGGCAACTTTGCTGTTAGTGATAAATCATAGCTACTTCTAGTACTGCTTTCATAACCATGATCCGACGTAAGTATATCAAGGTTATAGTTTACACCTACCTGAAGATACCTATGCACCGTATAACTTACACCAATCGTGTTCTTCCATTCTTGTCGGTAATTGACATAATCAATCTGTTCAGGGAGCTCAATGGTTTTCGAAGAATTACGCCATTGATAGTATGTATTCCAGTAAAGAAACATTTTAGGAGTTAAAGAATAGCCATACAAAAATCCGAGATCATAGATGTCTATCGTGTCGTCGAATCCATACTGACCGTACACGTTAAAGTAGCTTTTCTCATACAGCCAGTCGTAACTCACCCCTAATTCAAGGTACTTGTCTGTGTCTATTTCAGCACTGATTACTAAATTGCTAGTTGCGGCAATATCTACACCAAAAACACCAATGAATTCATCATCGTATTTGGTCACTTGCGTATGAAAATCAACGACCTTTGGTTCATCTGTTAATCTAGCTAGAACACTTGGTGAAAAAACAAATATAAAAAGTAATATCAATCCTTTGCTTGTCATCATCCCAAAGAAGGATTGAGCTAGCATAGACATTTTTCTCGAATGAGTGAGTGAAAGGGAATTAATGCCCGAAGTCCGTCGAACAACAGGCACAAAATTGAGTCCGTTAATTACCTACGTTTTTAGCTTCTCAGATTTTTTACTCGAGTTTTCGCATCTCGAGCTTTTATCTTGAGCTGGTTTTTATCTATATCATGAGACTCAATTCGAGCTTTTATATCATCAACATTGACAGCCTTAACTCCATCATTCGGTGAGTTTATGATGACATAGTCACTCAAACCATTATCCAATCTAACCATGTACGCATGCTGGCCTTCGGCGATTGGATCAATACTTCCTACTTGCTCCTCACCACGATATATATCGCCTGAACCATTTTGCCAACGTATTTCCCCAACATGTATGCCGTTTACATAGATGCCGTAGATAGAACCTTCACCTTGATCACGAGTTTTGTCAATCCAGAAGCCAAGCTCCGGATTGCTTATATCACTCTCAATTGGATGACTTGGCGTGCCAGAGGGCTGTCCATTTGCATAACCCCAATCTGCATTTTCCAATACAGTTTTCATCGCATCGATAATTTCCGTATCACGAATTGGATTCTCAATAGCATCTTTGCCGTAGTTAGGATCTGCCTTGTATGATTCAATCGCTGCAATAACCTTTTCTTTCATCTCTGGACTGATCCCACCTTCAGGTGGTTGCTCAGCAGTATCCGTCGAAGAGCATCCCGTTGAGACCACTATTGATGAAATTATTAAAGCAAGAAGTGATTTTTTCATATTTATACCATTGTGTTTCAGAAAGTAATCCCATCTTGAACTCATCCCGATGTCAAATAAATGAAGAACGAAATATAGCTGATATTAATTATGTAAATATCAGCCAATTGATATAAAACGAAGACTTWAAGCTCCGGTTTTTATTAACTAATTTA
>ASHK01001003.1 GCA_000695745.1 Vibrio madracius
TCGCGACTGGGTTCAAAAGCTGAGCGCAATTGCCGGCAGGGCAACGGTATAGCATGCCTCTGAGATCCTTTATCGCCTGTCGAATATCCATAAAGAAGCTGAGTGAGAGCAACGACTCGCGCACTAACAACATCATCATCAAGAGGAAAATGACCGCCCAAGAAAGAACCGTAGCGTAGGCAGCTCCCGCTAACCCCATGGCARGRAAAGGCCAAAACCAAAAATCAGCACATAGTCGAAGATTACATTAACAATCCCGCCAATCCCCATCACCAATGTCGAACGAATCATAATCCCTTTCGCCATCAGCGCCGCATTACCAATTAATCCAGCTACCAGCGCAAACATGCCGATAAGCAGAGGCTCCATGTACTGCTTGACCAAAGGTAACATCACCTCAGTCACACCTAGCGCAAAGAATAGGGTATCCATCACCCAAAAGCTGATACTAGAGAGCAGCACGGTTAGAAAGACAAAAGCAACGATAGCGAGAGTCGTCAGCTGCTTGGCTTTTACCCATTGCTTTTCTCCCAGTGCTTTTGCTACCGACGAAGACACGCCGGCAGCAGCGCCCATAAAGAAGGACACGACTAAGATGTATACTGGATAAGAGAAGCTCATCGCAGCCAGTTCTTGCGTACCAAGCTTACCGACAAAATAGGTGTCGATAAGCTGGAACATGAAGGTCATCAGCATGCCAAATGCGGCGGGAGCAGTCATGGAAATCAGTGCCGGACGAACCGGCGAGGTAAGTATTTTCGCATCCATTGCGTTATCCCTCTTCCCTATCAGTCGGATTAGCTCACGGTCAGTTGCGCTACCGCAGAAGCGACTTGATCCGCGAGCTCACCATTGGTGATTTTCTGCTGCTCAACATCAAAATTGTCGTAGAAACTAGGAATCGACACTGATGCTTTCACATCCGCGGCAAAATAAGGTGCAGATCCACTGGCTGCAGCTAGCACGCTTTGCGCTCCACCTGGGCCAGGTGAGGTTGCCAAATACACCACTGGTTTATTTTGAAACACTTGCATATTGATGCGAGAGGTCCAATCAAACAGGTTTTTGTAGGCTGCGGTATACGACCATTGTGCTCGGCAAGGGAGATAATCACTGCGTCAGCATCTCCAATCAACTGATAAAAGCGCTGCGCTTGTTCTGGAATTCCAGACTGTTTTTCACGATCTTCACTATAAATTGCGGCTTCAAAATCGTTGAGGTCGATAAGATTCACCTCAGCGTTCTCAAGTAAGTGTGCCGCGTAACTGGCTAGGGTCTGGTTAATGGATGCTCGGCTATTACTGGCACCAAATGCGAGTACTTTAATTGCTTTTGTCATGATTGTTCTCCTAATTTTTGTATGCGTCTAAACCCACGTATTCAATAAACTCAATCACATTGTCGTCAGGGTCTCTGATAAAAAACGACAAACCCGTTGGGTGAGTCATGGGACCACCACTCAGGGGGATGTTGAGCTCTGCCAAGTTCGCCATCACTTGCTCGGCACTCGACACTTCAATGGCCACATGGGTGTAACCTGTG
>ASHK01001004.1 GCA_000695745.1 Vibrio madracius
TTAGTAGCCTACTCCATTCTATTTAAAAGTATGTTTGAGCTGGATGGTGTTATTAACTCTTTTCTGATGTTGATAAACGTCATCGATCAGCCCATAGCGTGGTTAGCGGATCCATTTTGGTCCAAGGTTACCATCATTATTGCGATTACTTGGCGCTGGACAGGATATAACATGATTTTCTATTTATCTGCGATGCAAAACATAGACAAGTCTATCTATGAAGCGGCAAGAATAGAAGGTGTCGGTCCAATCAAACAATTTTTCTTTATTACTATCCCATTACTAAAACCAGTAATATTGTTTACCAGTATCACGTCAACCATAGGCACATTACAGTTATTCGATGAGGTCATGAATATCACCAACGGTGGGCCGGCGAATTCAACACTAACGCTGTCCTTGTACATTTATAACTTGTCTTTCCGTTTTGTACCAAACTTTGGTTATGCTGCTGCAGTTTCCTATGTGATTGTTGTTTTCGCTGCCATTCTTGCATTAATACAATTCAAAGTAGCCAAGGATAAATAATATGACAAAGTCACAATTTCAAACAATGACCATGCATGTATATTTACTTATAGTAAGTATTTTATCCTTATTCCCATTTTATTGGATGTTACTGTCTAGTACGAATAAAACCAGTGACATTAATATGGGTAAATTCACCTTCGGTGACCAGCTATTAGTGAACTTTAATAAGTTGATATCACAGGTTGACCTTAGTCAAATTCTTTGGAATACCAGCAAGATTGCTATTATTAGCACCATTGCTACATTAGCCATCTGTTCATTAGCTGGCTACGCCTTTGAAACATATAAGAGTAAGGTAAGAGACCGTCTATATTCCATCATTTTGCTCACTATGATGATCCCTTTTGCAGCATTGATGATTCCGTTATTCACTATGTTTGGCCGTGCTGGCCTGCTCGACACTCATCTAGCGGTCATTCTGCCAACCATATCTGGTGCGTTCATCATCTTCTACTTCAGGCAATGCACCAAGACATTTCCAACTGAATTAATTGACGCGGCAAGAGTAGAAGGTGTGAGTGAATGGAAAATATTCCTTTTCTTATACCTACCTATTATGAGGTCAAGTTATTCCGCTGCATTTATTATTGTTTTTATGGT
>ASHK01001005.1 GCA_000695745.1 Vibrio madracius
TCGGCGAAGACTCTGTTCCTGATGCTGTTTATGCTCTAGCTGGATGTCATGTTCACTGGTACGGCAAAGAAAAGCGTGCTGGACGCAAAATGGGCCATATCAACGTCTCGGCTGCAAATCAACGCGACCTCAAAGCAACGCTTATTCAACTTGCCGACCTACTGGATGAGTCGGCCTACCCTGCGTTAAGACCTGCAGCAAAAGCTTTGTAAGCATTAGTCGATTCAATACTTAGTAAAACGGCTCCCATTTAGGAGCCGTTTTTTATTCTTGTATTTTCTGACAACGTCTCGAGGCACATTCCAACACCGTTCCTGCTGCACGTTTTTTCTCCACCAGCAACGAGTAGCCACAATATTGGCACACACCCGTAACCGGCGCATGATTCACGGCAAACTTGCATTTAGGATAGCAATCGCAAGCAAAGAACACCTTACCATAACGCGATTTTCGCTCCTTAAGCGCTCCCTTGCCGCACTCTGGACAGCGAACAGAATCTTTTGCTTCTTGTTCAGGTTCATCTTGTTTATTTGGCGACTGAATAAAATGACAGTCAGGATAATGACTGCACCCAATAAACATACCAAAACGTCCTTGACGTAATAACAACTCTGAACCGCACTCTGGACATGCAACGCCAAGCTCTTTGATGATATGGCCATCATTCTGATGCAGAGGTTTAATATAATCGCAGCTTGGGTATTGGTCGCAACCTAAGAACGGGCCATGTTTACCATTCTTAAGTAACAATTTGCCTGAATGACATTGTGGACACGGC
The DNA here is from genome assembly GCA_000695745.1 of Vibrio madracius. GTDB lineage: Bacteria > Pseudomonadota > Gammaproteobacteria > Enterobacterales > Vibrionaceae > Vibrio > Vibrio madracius. Next base: position 779 of record ASHK01001005.1, read on the forward strand.
TCATGATCCAACGCATGTTCATGAGCCGAGAAAAGTTGCTGATTGATTTTACCACTCATGGGTGTCTCTTAACTTACTGCCGATACTGGCTTCGTTTAGTGGACTACACCCCTCTCTGCGGTGTAGATCAACTCTTCCATGAGAGTGTATGCGTTTTCGTTACCAGGAACATTGAACAAAACCATCAAAATAATCCATTTTAGATCGTCTAATTCAAAATCGTTGGTTTCCAACCCCATGACACGATCGATAACCATCTCACGAGTTTCCGCAGTCAACACGCCAATTTGTTCCAAAAACAGCAGCAAACCACGGCTTTTTACATCCATGCGTGACATTTCTTGCGCGGTATAAATGCGTGTCGACGTAGCCGCACTGGTTGCAATCGCCGATTGGTTATCCGCATTTTGCAGCTCTGCTAAGTCTTCTAACCACTCCAGCGCTTTTGTAAATGTCTTTTTGCTTAAAGCCTGCTCGCAGCAGTTCATCCTCAAGTTCGTCTTGGTCTACCTGCAGATCTGCATCACTATGCACGTAGGTTTCGAACAGGTACATCAGTATGTCCATCATCATAGCTAGCCTCTCCCCTTAAGAATATAACCACCGTTAACTGCAACAACATGCCCTAATAACTCGAGTTCTAGTAGTTGTTGCATGACCTCTTGCACAGGAATATGGGTCTTTTGCGCTAAAATATCAACTGGTGTTGCCTCTATTCCTACGTTAGCCAACAGATCAGGAAATGGCAATTCTTCTTTATCAATAACTTGGTCAAAAAGTGTCGGTTGTACTTTTTTAGACCAGTTGGTGAGCGATTCTATTTCACCCAGGAGATCATCAGGAGACTGCACCAAACATGCTCCTGATTTGATCAGGGAATGACAGCCGGTATGAAAAGGCTGTCGAATCGAGCCTGGAATAGCAAAAACATCTCGTCCTTGTTCAGCGGCATACTTGGCTGTAATCAACGAGCCACTTTTCTTTGTCGCTTCAACCACCAGTACCGCTAAAGACAATCCACTTACGATTCGGTTACGACGCGGAAAGTGCTCAGCCCTAGGTTTTACCGACGGTAAATGTTCACTGACTAACGCTCCACGCTCTGCGATACGAGAAGCCAATGACTGGTGACGTGCAGGTAGATTTGCGATAAACCAGAGCCCAATACCGCAATAGTAGAGCCTTGTACATCCAGCGCCCCTTGATGAGCGTGACCATCAATACCCAATGCTAAGCCACTGGTCACGCAGTAGCCATGCTGGGCAAATATCCCAGCGTAGCGGCGCGCAATGTCTAACCCTTCTACGGTAGCATTTCGACTTCCCACCATAGCAATTTGAGGCTTTGTTAATAATGGTAACTGCCCTTCAATGAATAACGCTGGTGGCGCCCCCCTAGTTTCACTCAAAAGTGGTGGGTACAGCGAATCACCGCTAGTAACGATAAAGCGGTGTTCCCCCTCCGCCCACGTGAGTGCTTGTTCGGCTAAGGCTATTGACTGCTGATGGAGAAATACGACTTGATTCGGATTCAAGCCAATGGCTGTCAGTTCCTGTTTGGTGTAATTGACAATATTGATAGGACTATCTATCGCTCGGAGCTTTTCGAATGTAATCGCACCGATTCCTGGACACAGAGAAAGTCTCAACCAAGCGAGAATATGAGCCTCACTCATGAATCGTTCCATCAATATTCAGTGCATTAACCATCGTTTGCTGGGTGATGGGCTCTGTCGCTTCGGTAATAAGCGCAACACTAAAGCCTTGATAGCTTTGAATGACCAACAAACGTCCTATTTCTATCAACGGAAACCGAGAATTGGCTGTAGGTGCGTCATCGCTGCCCCCCAGGCCTTGTCGACCACCGGAATAAATAAACGTTTCACTGGGCCTTGTTAGTATGTAGCTGCTGCCTTGAACAACAGAAGCGTCTCTGCCTGCATTCAATACTACCGTTTGACCTTGAACCGCAAAATGCAGCGAGCCAAGCATACCGATAATACCAATGTCCTTTACTTTAGGGCCTGCTTTTGGCTCAAAAAGCCTCGTTGTCTTATCGTGAATAAGATCGGAGATGGGAATAGCAATATCTCCTCGCTTCAGTTCATGCGCAACATCGCTCAACTGTAAAATAGCGATATCATTAACCTGTTTCGTCAAACGGGCGGTCGCCAGACGCTTAATCTCTCTCATAGTAAAGCGCTCATCATCATGGTGATAAGAGTTGCCGATTCGATAAATAACCCAAGTTTGTTCACTACCTTGATAATCGATATACACTTCATCTTGCTGAGAGATGTAATCCAAACCTCGACTGGATCCTATTATTTTGGGATACAGCACCAGCTCACTCTCTAACATCAATCTCTCTTGATCTCGATAATGAGAGAGAAAACGAGGATTAACCGTATTCGATGGTTGTTTTCTCGTAACCGTCATCACGGGAGAAAGA
>ASHK01001006.1 GCA_000695745.1 Vibrio madracius
AAACTCAAGATGAACATGATTGTTGGGTAGTATTCGCTGATGAGTATGGTGTGGCTGATCAACTGCATGCCGAGCTTCTCGCATCAGGCCAGCAGGTCGTCGCTGTGTTTAAAGGCATTTGCTATCAGGAGAATGTCGTTACCAGCGACAGAGCGAAAAGCTTTGTCCTTGACCCTACGTCACGTGAAGACTACATCCGATTGCTCAAAGCAATCAAAGCGCAAGGGATGCATCCCGTTCGTATTGTTGATCTATGGAACCTTTCTCCTGAGCAAGCTGATGTTGACCTCGAACGGTGCCGCGAACATCAGTTGGACTCGTTCTACAGCCCACTGTACCTGCAACAGGCGCTAGTAAATGAAAACTTGCTGGATAATATTCATCTGTTGCTAGTGACGAATAATATTTTCAGTGTCTCTGGGGAACGGGTCTTTGCACCAGAAAAAGCACTATTAGTTGGGCCTGCCCGTGTTTTTTATCACGAGTACCCAGATGTACAGTGTCATTTAGTGGATATCGACTGGCCTTCGGTTTGGCTGACAAACCGAGCCATTGGACGGTAGAGCAAGCGGTACGTTGTCTGATAGCTGAGAGCAATATTCGTAGTGATGGTCAATTAGTAGCGTATCGAGGAGGATGCCGTTGGGAGGAAGACTATCAGGCACTTAACTTAAAAGAACAGGCCCCCGGCCTACCGGCGCAATTCAAAGATGATGGCGTTTATCTCATCACTGGTGGATTAGGTGGGCTTGGGATGCTGGTGGCAGGACATATTTCAGAGGTGAGCGAACGCGACGCTGGTTCTGACTTATCGTAGTCACTTGCCAGCTCGCGAACAATGGAATGATTGGATTCAGAGTCACCCTGTCGATGACCCAATGAGTGAAAAGCTGGTGGGTATCCTGCGCCTTGAAGAGCAAGGTAACGTGATTGACCTGTTGAATGTGGACGTTTGTGATTATGTCGCGATGTCGGAAGTGTTTGAACGCTATGATCGTTTTGACGGCATTTTCCACACGGCTGGTATTGCAGGTGGTGGCATTATCCCTCTTAAATCAGATGAAGATTGCGCTGGTGTTTTGGAGCCCAAATCCTCGGAAGCCTGATTCTCGATGAGTTGTCCAGAGGTAGCCAGCCTGACTTCATGGTGTTGTTCTCATCCATCAGCTCGATTGTTGGTGACGAAGCTCGAATTGACTACTGTGCTGGCAATGCATTTATGGATGTGTTTGCCAGCTACCGCAACCAAAACCGAAGCGGTCGTACTATCGCCATTAATTGGGGGAAATGGGGTGATGTTGGCATGGCGGTTAAGTGGGCTCGTGAGTTGGACGAGAAGAACAAAGTCAACGAAACACTTCAAGAGCATGCGGGGATGCTGACTTTGCTTGGCCGTAAAGGAATGGAAGAAGAATATCGCGTCAATCTGGATGTTCAGAATGACTGGGTACTCAACGAGCATAGCCTGTCGAATCAACCGACTTTGGTTGGGACCACCATATTGTCCATGCTTGATACTCTTATGAATCACTTTAAGGCTCAAGAAGCGTTGCAGGTTAAGAACTTGCTGTTGACCAAACCGGTGATTTATCACAATGCTTGGCCACGTGAAATGCGACTGTATCTGC
>ASHK01001007.1 GCA_000695745.1 Vibrio madracius
GTCTTAATCGAGATAAGCGTCTTAGCACCTGGTTTACGCTCTGGGCTCACCGTAAAGTGGCCTAGATTATTCAAACCAAAGTAGCTTTCAAAATAACCATACGCATCGTGAAATACATAGTAACCTTCAGACTGAATAGGTTTCAGCTGCTGTTGGATTGTCTGCTCTGTTGAATCTAAATTGGTTTCAAATGTTTTTAGCTTAGCCACGTAACCAGCTTCATTATCAGGGTCTAGCTCAATGAGTTTAGCGGTAATGGCTTTTGCTACTTGTCTTGACTGCTCTGGACCAAGCCATACATGCGGGTCATAGCTGCCGTGATGATGCCCTTCATGGCCATGACCGTGTCCGTCCTCATCCCCGTACTCTCTGAGCGCTAAGCCCGGAATGGTTTGAATCTCAAGTACATTACTTTTCCCTTCAAGCGACTTGTCTAGAAAACTCTCAAGGTCGCTGCCAAACCAAATCACCAAATCACTGCTTCTTAACTTTTTCACATCAGAGGGCTTTAAGGCATAATCATGTGGTGATGCGTTCGCACTTAACAAGGAAGATGATGTTTGATCATCTAAAATCAATTCGTGAGAGATCATCTCAAACGGTTTTATACTATTGAGTACTTCAAATGCTTGCGATTTCAATGGAAGCAGTGTAGTAAGTGCCAAGATCGGAATGTAACGGTACATGTGCCCTCTAAATGTCTACTAGCGTGTAATGATTCGAAATGTTACATTATAACAATATGAAATTGCAAATGAGTTCTATTCATGACTGAGCTGATAAAACTGAGCGGCGTGACCGTCGAGTTCAGTAAACGTAAGGTGTTAGACGATATTAACCTTACAATAAACAAAGGCCAAATTTTAACCCTTATCGGCCCAAATGGCGCTGGTAAATCAACTCTGGTTAAAGTTCTGCTAGGGTTACAAACTCGTTTTCAAGGTGATATTACCCGAGCCAAAAAACTAAGAATTGGCTACGTTCCTCAAAAACTCAAGTTAAATGACACACTGCCACTAAACGTGGAACGTTTTCTTGCGCTTGCAGGTAAATACAGCGCTCAAGAGAGGCAAGATGCCTTAACGCTCGTTGGTGCCCAACATTTAATGAAGAGCAACATGCACCAATTATCCGGTGGTGAGAACCAACGAGTGCTACTCGCGCGAGCTCTGCTGCAACGACCTGATCTTTTGGTCTTAGACGAACCTGCACAAGGTGTTGATGTACAAGGACAAATTGATCTTTATGAGCTTATCGATACTCTGCGCCACCGATTTGGTTGCGCTGTCTTTATGGTTTCCCATGACCTTCATTTAGTCATGGCCAAATCTGATGATGTCATCTGTTTACATCACCATATTTGTTGCCAAGGCAGCCCGCAAACTATCACTCAACACCCCTCTTACATCGCGCTCTTTGGCAGTGCGACTAAAGAGACACTGGCTTTTTATCAACATCAGCACACACATCATCATCACGATTTGTCCGGAGAGCCGGTGAAAGGTGACGCGTCACAATGTGCTCATCACAACCATGGGCATTCATCATGATCGAATTCTTACTACCTTCTATCATCGCAGGCATTGGTATCGCATTAATCGCTGGCCCTTTAGGGTCATTTGTTGTTTGGCGACGCATGGCCTATTTTGGTGATACATTAGCTCACGCTTCCTTAATGGGGCTTGCGCTAGGTTTCTTATTAGATATCAACCTATATTTGGCTCTGGTTGTCTGTTGTATGGCTCTAGCTATCATCCTAGTGACACTGCAGAAACAACGACTGGTCGCCACAGATACATTACTCGGTATTTTGGCTCACAGTGCGCTATCGTTGGGTTTAGTTGCCGTCAGTTTCTTAGATAACATCCGAGTGGACTTGATGAGCTATTTGTTTGGTGATCTACTCGCAGTATCACCGACAGATCTGGTGTATATCTATGCCGGAGTCGCCATCATTAGTGCCTTACTGTTTGTCTTTTGGCGACCTCTGCTCTCCACTACAGTTAATGAAGATTTAGCCGCTGTTGAAGGCGTTAACGTCGATCTAATGCGTCTTATCATTATGTTAATGGTGGGGTTAGTTATCGCTATAGGTATGAAATTCGTTGGTGCGTTAATCATGACCTCACTACTAATCATACCTGCGGCAACTGCACGAAAATTTACTGTGACACCAGAGCAAATGGCCATCACCGCTTCGTTTATTGGTATCATCTCCGTATTTTGTGGTCTGAGTTTATCTTGGTTTTACGACACGCCAGCAGGGCCATCCGTGGTTATCAGTGCCGCAAGCTTCTTCTTACTTGCACAGTTGGTGCCATCGAAAGCCTAAATTGCAGAGACAAAAAAGCCCCTGCCTTTTTCAAGGCAGAGGCTTTTTATGGTTCATCGCGGCTTTCCGGGGAAAGCCGCTTTTATCTTCAAGAAGAAGTAGTCTGTATCTCGATATCCATACCCATTCGATTGATTAACTTTATTTTGTTGTTT
>ASHK01001008.1 GCA_000695745.1 Vibrio madracius
GAAGGCCCATCTCTTTGAACTGCTCAGAGGCGTTAATACCAGAACGGCCTGCTTTTAGAGACGCTAAAACTTCTTCTACGTTGTTACCGATGCTCGAAACAATACCCATACCGGTAATTACGACTCGTTTCATGTGACTTTCCTATAAATTCAAAAACTGCTAAATGATAACGAAGATACAGGATATAAGTGGTCAGCTTTCCCATAAATTCGTACAATCCGCATCAATAAATGTTACTGATGCCCTAATAACTGTAGTTGTGATAACTTTCTAGTAACGGGTATAACACAAGTTAAGTGTCAATATTATGACTTCCATCACTCACGCTCAACTCGACTGGAATGAGTCGGGAACCCCAGTTTCGGACCAATTTGACGACGTTTACTTCTCTAATGTCAATGGGTTAGAAGAAACACGTTACGTTTTTTTGAAACAAAATCGCCTTCCGGAGCGTTGGCAGGATTTCGAGCAGCGACGTTTTGTCATTGCGGAAACCGGGTTTGGAACCGGCCTCAACTTCCTGGCCGTGTGGCAATGGTTTGAACAATTCCGAATGAGTCATCCGAAGGCGACACTTCAAGAACTGCATTTTATTAGCTTTGAGAAATACCCTCTATCGAAAACCGACCTCGAAAAAGCCCATAAAGCTTGGCCAGAGCTCGCACCGTATGCCGAGCAGTTGCAAGCACATTACCCTATGGCGGTCCCTGAGTGTCATCGTATTGTCCTAGCGGATGGCGCGATCACGCTGGATCTTTGGTTTGGCGATATCAAAGACTGCATGCCACTGGTGCCAACGCCTAAAGAAGGTGTCGTGGATTGTTGGTTCTTAGATGGCTTTGCGCCAAGTAAGAATCCAGAGATGTGGAATCAAGAGTTGTTCAACGGCATGGTTAAGCTTGGTAAACAAGAGTGCACTTGTGCGACGTTTACGGCTGCTGGATTTGTCCGCCGAGGTCTAATCGAAGCCGGTTTTGATATGCGAAAAGCCAAAGGTTTTGGTACTAAACGTGACATGATTGTCGGCCAAATCGCACAAAAAGCACCATTCACTAACTATCATTCTCTCTACTATCGCGCGAATAAAAATGTGCCTAAGCACGTTGCGATTATTGGAGGCGGTATTGCCAGTGCTTGCCTAACAAAAGCATTAGCAAACCGAGGCATTGACAGCCAACTGTTTTGTAAAGACAGCGAACCCGCTCAAGGGGCGTCTGGAAACAAGCAAGGCGCAGTCTATCCACTGCTTAATGGTGAACACAAAGGGGTATCGAGAGTGTTTGCCCAGCGTTCATATATGCTCGCCAGTTTGCACAGCAAGCCGCTGACACCATCCCTTATGATCACGACTGGTGTGGTGTGACACAACTGATGTGGGACGAGAAATCCACCGCTAAACTTGAACGTATGTTGTCAGGAGGCTTTCCGGCATCACTTATCCATAAGTTGGATCAGGAGCAAACCTCAGAGACCATAGGTTTACCTTCACCTCATGCGAGTATTCACTACCCTCTTGGTGGTTGGCTATGCCCAGCAGAGCTTACTCAAGGCCTTATCCAAAGTGCTGTGAATAATGGGCAAAGTCGCGTTCACTTTAATTCGCAAGTGGCTGAGCTAAAACAAACTCAAGACGACAAATGGCAGGTCATCTTGGTAGACGGAAGCGTGCATCCGACTCTATTTGACACCGTTATCATCGCTAACGGCCATAAATTTAACACTATCAAACAAACAGAAGAAGCTTCATCTTACAGCAGTAAAGGCAAGTTAGTCATAT
>ASHK01001009.1 GCA_000695745.1 Vibrio madracius
GTATTGCTGTGGAGAAGGTTCTTGAAGCATATCGGAGCATCCATATTTCGATACCCCTATTAGATCAAAGGTCTAGCTCGAAAGCTAGACCTTTGTCAGCAGTCTGAGGGGGCAAAGCCCCCTTTTATCTCTCAATTATCTTTACTATTTATTGCCCTACCGCAATTTTGTCGTTGCTCACTATTAAGCGAACAGGCTTAGTTGGGTCGACTTTGCCTGCAAGGATTTCTTTCGCAAGTGGGTTTTCGATAGTTTGTTGAATCGCTCTTTTAAGTGGCCTAGCTCCATATACTGGGTCATAACCTACTTTGGCGATGTAATCTAACGCAGCATCAGCCACTACCAAATGATAACCATTGTCTTCCATGCGCTTGCCCAAGCGTTGCAACTGAATACCAGCAATCGACTTGATGTGCTCCGCACCCAACGGATGGAACACGACACTTTCATCGATACGATTTAAGAACTCAGGCTTAAAGTGGGAGGTCACCACATCCATGACTTCTCGCTTGATACCATCGTAATCCAGCACTTGAAAATTCTCTTGGATCCGTGATGAGCCAAGATTAGATGTCATGATAACAACCGTATTTCTAAAATCGACGGTTCTGCCTTGTCCATCGGTTAAACGACCATCGTCGAGCACTTGCAGTAGAATATTGAACACATCAGGATGTGCCTTCTCTACTTCATCGAGCAAAATGACCGAGTATGGTTTACGTCTAACGGCTTCCGTTAGGTACCCCCCTTCCTCATAACCTACATACCCCGGAGGTGCACCGACTAATCGAGCAACAGAGTGTTTCTCCATAAACTCAGACATGTCGATACGCACCATGCGTCTTCGCTATCAAACATAAAGCTTGCGAGCGTTTTACACAGTTCGGTTTTACCCACGCCAGTTGGACCAAGGAATAAGAAAGAACCTATTGGACGGTTAGGATCTGCAAGGCCGGCTCGACTGCGGCGAATAGCATCAGAGACGACTTCGACCGCTTCCGCTTGGCCGATGACACGTTTGTGCAGTACATCTTCCATTTTCAAAAGCTTGTCTTTTTCTGCCTCAAGCATTTTAGATACAGGAATCCCTGTTTGCTTTGACAGCACTTCTGCGATTTCAGCATCTGTCACTTTATTTCGAAGCAAGCTCATTTCTTGCATTTCAGCTTGAGTCGCCAAATCGAGTTGTTTCTCTAGCTCTGGAATACGACCGTATTGCAGTTCAGACATTCGGTTCAAATCGCCGGCACGTCTTGCTACATCCATAT
>ASHK01001010.1 GCA_000695745.1 Vibrio madracius
AACCCCTGCGCCATCGAACCAAGCGATAACCCTGTCTGGCCTAAAATAGCAATAAGAACTTTGCTAAATACAATGCCTAAAACAGCTCCTAAGCTGCCGAGCAACACGGTTTCTAACATCACCAGTGTAAAAATCTTATGCTTTTGCATCCCCACGGCCATCAAAACACCGAATTCTTGAGTACGTTCAAACACCGACATCAACATGATATTGACGATCCCAAATGCCATTGCCACAACAAAAACCGTCAACATCACTTGATTGCTGATTTTCATCGTATTAATCATGGTTGCCAATAACGGCTGTAATTGATACCAACCTTGGACCTTGTTGCCGCTAGGAATGAGCGATTGCAGTTCTGAGACAACATGTCGCACTTGCTCTTCACTGTCGGCGTTAGCCTTTGCTTTAACTTGCACGGCGTACTCATGCACTCCGTTGAGCTTGGCTAAAGATTGGATGTCGGACTTTCGAACTAACACGTGAGCATCATCGTACGCAGAAGATGGCGTTTTAAAAATGCCGCGAACTCGGAATGCCGCCCCCGTCACCTCTCCTTCAGGGTCAGTAAACGTAATCACCACTTTAGAGCCCACGCGAAGCTTTAGACGCTGCGCATTTTTGGCCGACACTAATATCGGATTTCGGCCTTTGTCATCAAGCCACTCTCCATCAATGAGACGTTCTGCAATCGGTGTAAAGTCGCGTTCATTGCTCGAATCTATGCCCAGCACCGTTACACCACGTGTGCTGCGGGCTGATGCCATCATGCCATCCACGACGAATCTCGATACCCATTGATCGATATTCGGGTTTGCCTCTAGTGCAGCTTCAATTTGCTTATCACCAATTACGATGTCTTTAATATCAGGATTCTCATCGAACCTTTGATTGTGGATCTGTAAGTGACTGGTTTGCCAAGCAATAGCATTATGGACCATGTTGTCAGTCATACCATTCATAAACCCCATCATGCAACGACGCCCACCAGACCGAACACCATAGCGCCCGCCATGATTCCGGTGCGAATTTTGTTGCGCCATAGATTACGCCACGCCAATTTAATGAGCATGCGACCCTCCTTTTAGCGCAGACACCAAGTTGAGACGATAGAGACGCCAACTTGGGTAAACTAGACACAATAATAAGATGAATGTGACAGCAACGGCTTGAGTTATAAATAGCGAAGGATCGAGGTACACCGGAAGAATCGGCTCGAAGCCAGCCTCCAGCATCATTTGAGCGGTATCACCCGTTATTTCGATAGGATTAAAATAGAAATAGCCAAGAACAGGCATGGTCAATAACGTACCGATAACGATCCCTAAAAGACAAATGAACGCTGATTCAATAAATAACAACCCTAGTAGTTGACGTCGTACCATACCCGTTGCAAGCATGACACCAAACTCTCGCTGTCTTTCTAGTGTCATCATCATGACAGTCGCAAACAAACCAAAACCAACAATGCCATATAGGATGTAAATTAAGAAAATCCCACCAGCACGATCCATGGCAATCTGTTGTGCCATTTCAGGAGATAGATCCTGCCAGTCTCTAACTCGCAATTGATCCTGATAATGATCTTTAAGCTTTGTTTCGACCGCTGCAACGTGTTCAAGGGAGTCAGTGTGCAATACCCATGAAGTAACTTGATTACCAGTACTGTATAACTCTTGGGCCAGCTTAATCGGCATATAAACCATTTGGTTGTCCAGTGCTTTTACTGGGAAGTGAAGCAACCCATTTACAGTGTAAAGCCCCGCAGCGGTCTGCCCTCTATAACCCTGTCCGTAGAGTATTAATTCATCGCCTACGTTCAGTTTTTAAGTACGAGGCTAGTCCTTACGCCCAATAAACTCCGTTACTGTCAGAATCTATAAAATTCCCAGAACTGACTTTACTGCTAATATGTGAATAACGATCTTCTGCTTCTGGATCCACGCCTAAAACCAACACACCTTTAGAGCGGTCATCAGCGCAGCCAGTGCTACAGACTCAAGCCTCGGCAAAATATAGCTAACACTGTTCATGTTCTTTAAATAAGGAAACTGTTCCAAGTCACCCGCTATCACATCATCGATGCTGCTGCTTTCAGCATATTCTGGGTGCTGTAGCTGGATAAGGCCGGTATAAAAACGCGCCGCATTATCGATATTGGCGTTGTAGCTCCCTTCTTGAAAACTACGAGTTAATAGAGACAGAAACAGGCTAATGCCAACGCCGATGCAGTCAGCAAGGTTCGGCGTTTTTGTCGCCACAGATTGCGCCAAGCCAGTTTTAATAACATGATGAACGCTCACTCCTTGTTTTCATGTGGACTTTAGTCGCGTAGCGCTTTCATTTGGCTTTGAGAGAAGAAGCTGTCTTCAATAGCGAAATTAAACTGTGCCTGATGAGTGATCATTTCTGTCTTCTGCCTAGGCTTATCAGCAGGGATCATCTCCATTCGTGTTGCGACTTTACGTCCACCTAATTCCTTGATATCAAAGGTTTGCATGGTATTTACCTTTTCATCAAACTCGTCATAGAACTCCGCTTTACGTTGTAAGAAGGTCTCTTTTGAAATCCACAGTCTTACCTTACTCCACACTACTGGCGCATCCGGCTTAGCATAAGCGTCAATGACCCAAGTTTGTTCACCATCGAAACTCTCTTCTTTTACTAACTCATGCGTATAATCAACCACGATAGATGACTGGTTTATGAGGTCATCATTGGTAAAGTCAGAACCCATCCATGACTGTCCCAACATAGATGGTGCAATCTTCACTACCCTTTCAATATTCGGCAACCAGTTCCACATTTCCCTTTGACGTTTTAGCGAGGCAGAGCCTTTATCTTTTGCAGGCGCTGTGACCAAAACAAGGGAAAGAT
>ASHK01001011.1 GCA_000695745.1 Vibrio madracius
GGCAACCTCAAGCATGTGAGACCAAAGTGGAATGGGTTGAGGATGAAAAAGCGCTTCTTGTCGCTTTAAACCACTGGTTTAAAGCTTACGACCCTGATGTCATTGTCGGATGGAGTGTCATCGATTTCGATTTTAAATTGCTCCACAAACGTGCAGAGTTAAACCGCTTAGCATTAAATCTGGGACGAGGCGAACAGAACATTTATTTTCGCACGCTCCCTTCCAGTCAGCAGAGCTTTATTACCATTCCTGGACGTGTGGTGCTGGACGGTATTGATACGCTCAAAAACGGCCACGTACGGGTTTCGCTCTTGGTCGTTAGAGTCTGTCTCTCAGGAACTGTTAGGCGAAGGGAAAGCGATTCATAATGTCCATGACAGAATGGCGGAAATTAACGCCATGTTTCGCCAAGATAAGCCTTCATTAGCAAAGTACAATTTGCAAGATTGTGTGTTAGTCAATCGTATTTTCGAGCACACCCACCTACTTGAATTTGCCATAGAACGCACCAAACTCACTGGCGTTGAGTTAGACCGTGTGGGTGGCTCAGTCGCGGCTTTCACCAACCTCTATCTGCCACGACTGCATCGTTCTAACTATGCTGCCCCTAACTTACATCCCGAAAACTGGGTTGCTAGCCCTGGCGGTTATGTGATGGATTCTATTCCGGGTTTATATGACTCGGTACTTGTCCTCGATTTTAAGAGTCTTTACCCCTCTATCATACGCTCATTTTTAATCGACCCTATGGGGTTAATCGAAGGGTTAAAGTTAGAGATAGGGAAAAATGATGATCAAGCCGTCGCAGGATTTCGAGGAGGTCAATTCCATCGTACCCAGCATTTTCTTCCAAATTTGATCGAAGAGTTGTGGAAAGCGCGCGATGTCGCAAAAGCTAACAATGAAAAAGCTTTTCTCAAGCGATCAAGATTATCATGAACTCATTTTATGGCGTACTTGGTTCTTCTGGTTGTCGATTTTTTGATACTCGCTTGGCGTCATCTATCACGATGCGTGGCCACGAGATAATGAAAACATCGAAGCGATTGATTGAAGAAAAGGGGTATCAAGTTATCTATGGCGACACTGACTCAACCTTTGTTTCATTAAATGGCAAATTTGATGCCCAAAGCGCCGATACGATCGGCAACCAACTCATTGATTACCTTAATGCATGGTGGGCTGACCATCTAAAACAAGAGTATAACCTGACGTCCATGTTGGAGCTCGAATACGAAACACATTATCAGAAATTCTTAATGCCAACGATAAGGG
>ASHK01001012.1 GCA_000695745.1 Vibrio madracius
ATCGTGTCCAAGCGTCGTGTTGTTGTCACTGGCATGGGTATGTTGTCACCGGTAGGCAACACCGTAGAATCTTCATGGAAAGCCCTTTTAGAGGGTAAGAGTGGTATCGTAAATAATTGAACATTTCGATACAACCGATTTTTCAACTCGTTTCGCTGGCTTAGTAAAAGACTTTGATGGTAGTGAATACGTGTCTAAAAAAGATGCTAAGAAAATGGATTTGTTTATCCAATATGGCATCGTAGCAGGCATGCACGCTCTCAAAGACTCTGGTCTAGAAGTCACTCCAGAAAACCAACACCGAATCGGTGTCGCTATTGGTTCTGGTATTGGCGGTCTTGATCTCATTGAAGCGGGACATCAAGCGTTGGTAACGAAAGGCCCTCGTCGCGTAAGTCCTTTCTTTGTACCCTCGACTATCGTAAACATGGTTGCTGGCCAACTTTCTATTCTTGCTGGGCTTCGTGGTCCTAACATTGCGATCTCAACCGCATGTACGACAGGTCTTCACAATATTGGTCATGCAGCACGTATGATTGCGTATGGTGATGCAGAAGCAATGGTAGCGGGCGGCGCAGAAAAAGCGTCTACACCACTTGGTATGGCGGGTTTTGGTGCGGCTAAAGCGCTATCTACTCGTAACGACGAACCACAAAAAGCGTCACGCCCTTGGGACGTTGATCGCGACGGTTTCGTACTAGGTGACGGCGCTGGTATGATCGTGCTTGAAGAGTATGAGCATGCCAAAGCACGTGGTGCGAAAATTTATGCGGAGCTTGTTGGCTTTGGCATGAGTGGTGACGCTTACCACATGACCTCACCGAGTGAAGATGGCTCTGGTGGCGCTCTAGCAATGGAAGCGGCACTTCGTGATGCAGGCATTACTGGTGAACAAATCGGTTATGTCAACGCTCATGGTACGTCAACACCTGCTGGTGACGTTGCAGAGATCAAAGGCATTAAACGTGCTCTTGGTGAAGAAGGCGCGAAGAAAGTGTTGGTATCGTCGACAAAATCGATGACTGGCCACCTTTTAGGTGCGGCAGGTTCTGCAGAAGCGATCATCACTATTATGTCTTTGGTTGATCAAATTGTTCCACCAACGATTAACTTAGACAATCCAGATCCTGAGTGTGATGTCGACTTAGTACCACACACTGCACGCAAAGTTGACATGGAATATGCACTTTGTAACTCATTTGGATTTGGCGGCACTAACGGTTCATTGATTTTCAAAAAGATGTAACCCGCGCTAATCGTACAAGACACTTGTATTCAAACGGCTTGATGCTTAGCATTAAGCCGTTTTGTTTTTAAAGGAAGTACTATGTTTTGGCGAGATGGAAGCCAAGTTGACCATGTTTCAGTCACAGACAGAAGTTTTCAATATGGTGACGGTTGCTTTACAACAATTCTAACGAAGTCAGGCAAAATGCAGTTGTGGGATCAGCACGTTAAGCGAATGGAACGGGCGCTGTCTCAACTCAAGATTTCGCCCGTTGATTGGCACAAGTTAAAGAGCGATATTGATAAGCTTGCATCACCTAAAGTACTCGCTGGCATCAAAATCCATGTCAGCCGAGGCGAGGGAGGACGAGGTTATAGTCCCAATGTCAATCGAGGCCCTCTGATTACTCTCAGCCAGTTCGAGTTTCCTGCGAGCTACATTGAACTTCGTCGTTCTGGTCTTGAAATGACGCTTTGTGATATCAGTTTGGGATTAAATCCGCTACTGGCTGGGTTAAAACACAACAACCGTTTAGAACAAATCCTCGCCAAAGAACACGTTGAGCGTAGTGGACATATCGATGGGATAGTGTTGGATATTGCAGGTAACGTTATCGAAACCACGATGGCGAACATCTTTTGGTTTAAAGATGGTGTGCTTCATACTCCAAGTCTCAAAATGGCAGGAGTCGAAGGCGTGATGCGAGGTGAAGTATTGCGAATAGTGGCTCAAGATGAGTGTCCGATAGTTATGGATTCCTTCAAGCTCAGCACATTGAAGGTTGCTGATGAGATATTCGTTAGCAATTGTATTTTAGGGGTTGCACCGGTCACCAAAATTCAGGATGCTCAATTCCCTATTGGAAACATGACACGACGTATTCAGGAGAAGTTAGGTCAGTGATAAAGAAGTTTTTGTTGACGATGTGCCTTTTAGCGGCACTCGCGTTGGGTGGGTTTTTATATGTTAAACAGAGCGTAACTGACTTCATTGCTCAGCCTTTAAAGATTGAACAGCCGCACCTTGTCACAGTCGAACGCGGCAACAATCTTAATACCATTATTTCAAATTCGTAGATGATCAATGGATTAACCCTACCCAGTTTTCGACATTGGTTCGTCGTTTTCATCCTAATTTGACTCAAATTAAAGTAGGCACTTTCGAAGTGCTACCCGGAATGACGTTTGAGCAAGCCCTGAACACGATCATCAATGGCAAAGAGTATCAACTCGCTATTACCTTCATTGAAGGATCTACCTTTAAAGAGTGGCGTGAGCAGTTCAAACAGGCAGAATACCTGGAACATGAAACTGACGGGTTAACAGAAGCTGAGATAGCACGTCAACTAGGTATTGAACATGAGAAACTTGAAGGGTTGTTTCTTGCGGAAACATACCACTATTCTGTTGGCGATAGCGATTTAGATATTCTAAAGCGCGCGCATCGAAAGCTTGATGTTATTCTTGAGCAGAGTTGGGCCTCCAGACAAGATAAATTGCCGCTAAAAAATAGCTATGAAGCGCTTATACTTGCCTCAATTATTGAAAAAGAAACATCAGTTCCATCGGAACGCGAGCGTGTAGCGGCGGTTTTTGTTAATCGACTGAATAAACGTATGCGATTGCAAACCGATCCGACCGTGATTTATGGTATGGGTGACCGCTATGATGGCAATATCAGAAAGAAAGACTTAAGAGAGGCAACGCCTTACAACACTTATGTCATTAATGGTCTACCCCCAACGCCTATTGCTATGCCGGGTAAGGCCTCTATTCTTGCCGCAATGAATCCAGAAAACAGTAACTACCTGTACTTTGTAGCCAGTGGTACTGGCGGCCATGTGTTTTCAAAAAATCTACGAGACCACAACAGAGCGGTCCAACAATACTTAAGACAATTAAGAAGTAAAAAATGAGCCAAGCTAAATTTATCGTCATTGAAGGACTAGAAGGCGCAGGCAAAAGCACTGCGATCAGTACACTGCGAGCTGAGTTGGATGCAGCTGGCATTCAGGACATCGTCAATACTCGCGAGCCTGGAGGGACAGTTCTTGCGGAAAAAATGCGAGCTTTGGTGAAAGAGGAGCACGAAGGTGAACCGCTACAAGATCGTGCTGAGTTGCTGCTAATGTATGCCTCACGTATCCAGTTGGTTGAAACTGTGATAAAGCCAGCGCTGGCTAAAGGCGCTTGGGTTATTGGAGACAGGCATGATATGTCTTCGCAAGCTTATCAGGGGGAGGCCGTGAAATCGACCAAACTGTGATGTCGTCGTTAAAACACATTGCTATTGGCGATTTTAAACCAGACTTCACCTTGTATCTGGATATTGACCCACGGTTAGGTCTTGAGCGCGCGCGTGGACGTGGAGAACTTGATCGGATTGAGAAAATGGATATCAGTTTCTTTGAACGCACCCGCGAACGCTATCTTGAGATGGCGAACAGTGATGATTCCGTTGTCATTATCGATGCAAGCCAGAAGATTGAGGACGTACAGAGTTCTATTCAACAAGCTGTGCGTACTTGGTTAGCAGAGCAAAAAGGGTAGGTTATGCCAGTCTATCCGTGGTTAGTTCCTATTTGGTCGAAGCTCAAGGATAATCTCGAACGTCAGCATATTCCCGGTGCAATGTTGATTCAAGCTAAGTACGGCTTAGCTCCAGAATCCCTAGTGGAACGATACGTTGCGGGACTGATGTGCCAAAACGATCGATCCGAACCGTGTGGTTTTTGTCACTGTTGTGATTTACTTAAGGCGAGTGCACATCCTGACGTGCATTATGTGCTGCCTGAAAAGGACAAAAAATCCCTATCGGTGGAACAAATACGACAAGCTAACAAGTGGGCGATCGAGTCTTCTCAGTTCGGTCACTATCGAGTTATTGTGATTCCGCAAGCGGACAGAATGAACCCTTCTGCTGCTAATGCGTTACTAAAAACACTTGAAGAGCCTCCTGCTCAATGCGTGTTTATCTTGTTGACTGAGAATACCAAGTTGCTATTGCCAACGATTAGAAGCCGATGCGAAGTATGGCATGTCGCTACGCCTCAGAACAGATGTGTATCGATTGGGTCAGCAGCGAGCTTGGACAGGCGGTTCCGTACCACTCAGCACTGCTTTGTCATTTTGAGCCAATCTCCACGCTGCGCTTTGTTGAATCGGGGCAAGATAAGCAGTATCAGGCGCTGATTGCGGCATTTGTCGCTTTCATTCGTAGCGATGGTTTGGATACGAATGAATTTATCACTACATTGTTGAAAAATGATAGTGAAGTGTCGATTCAGCTCAATTGGTTGTGGTTACTGCTTAGTGGTGCGCAAAAAGCATCCTTAGGGATTGATATTCGCGTTTCTCTGCCAGAAGCCAGTCAAATTGCCGACGTTTATGGTTATGAAAGTCTTTATACGCACACCCAGTCGTTGCAAGCACTCACAGAACAATTGCGCTCTTTCCCTGGCCTTAACACGGAATTACTCGTGTCTAATTGGYTTTATGGATTGAATTAAGTCTAGAATTAGTCATTGCTGTCTATTTTTTTGCAGCGAGGTTGGTTTGCCAATCATCGTTGATGATAATCAAATTTAAGTTAGAAAATTATGTTTGTAGATTCTCACTGTCATTTGGATAAACTTGACTACCAAGATGTCCATACCGGCATCCAGGACGTTATCCAAAAGGCCAAAGCGGCTCATGTAGAGAAGCTGTTATCCGTCGGTGTTACGTTAGGCTCGTTTCCTAAAATGTTAGAGTTAATAGAGCCTCACTCTGAGGTTATGGCCTCCTGTGGCGTACACCCTCTCGATGTTGAAAGCGAGTTTTCCCTAGAGCAATTTAAACACTATGCCTCGCATGAGCGAGTAGTCGCCATTGGTGAAACCGGACTGGACTACCACTATCAACCTGATACTGCCCAATTACAGAAAATTCGCTTTGAACAACAAGTGGACGTGGCAGTAGAACTGAATAAGCCTCTCATTATCCATACAAGAAACGCGCGCGAAGACACGTTAGCGATACTTAAAAATGGCTCAGCAGAACAGTGTGGGGGTGTCATACATTGTTTTACCGAGGATCTACCGTTTGCACAGGCGGCAATGGAGCTTGGTTTTTATATCTCAATCTCCGGGATTGTGACATTTAGACAGGCGAAAGAGTTGAAAGAGGTTGTCAAACAATTGCCTTTAGAACGTCTGCTTATTGAAACAGATTCCCCTTATCTTGCGCCTGTTCCTCATCGTGGCAAAGAAAATCAGCCTGCCTATGTGGTCGAAGTAGCGGCATATATTGCTCAGCTAAAAGGGTTTCATTGAAAGAGGTTGCTGAAAAAACGACCCAAAACTACCACGATCTATTTTTGCGATGAAAAATAAGTTACTCGTGGAAGTTGACTAAAAAAGGCGCATATTGCGTCTTTTTTGTTTCGTGACTTTGAAAACGTCAAAAAAAGTCAATGTTCACCAAATGTGTTGAGAAAAAAGTCGTGTTTCAGCACAAACTGTAATTATGTTACGTAAAATAACTTAAGAGCGTATTTTATTCATTGCGTAAAATTAATTGAGATTAATATTATTATCTTTTAAAACAATAACTTAGTAAAAATGCAAAGCATTGCATTCTGGCAGTTTCACTGTGATCTAAACGTAATTTTGAAACTAAATTTCGTAAGTGTGTAGAAACCATGAGGGGCATCAATATATATTTAGAGGCAGAAAATATAATTCAATTCGTGGTTACATTTTCTATGGGTGCTAACATTTAAGGCTACGGGGGTGTGCCGTTAGAGCCCATAAACTAATAATCTTATCAGGAGCATAAACATGTTTAAGAACCTTTTTGCTAACCTGCAATTGGTAAGTCTCTGATGCTACCAGTATCAGTACTACCAGTTGCGGGTATTCTACTTGGGGTAGGTGCTGCCAACCTAAGCTTCATTCCAGATGTTGTTTCTAACCTAATGGAACAAGCTGGTGGCTCAGTATTCGGCCAAATGGCTCTTCTATTCGCTGTAGGTGTTGCACTAGGCTTCACTAACAATGACGGTGTTGCAGGTCTTGCAGCGATCGTTGGTTACGGCATCATGACTGCTACGTTAAGCGTTATGGCTGACGTAATGGGCGTTGATAAAATCGATACAGGTGTACTAGGTGGTATCCTTGTCGGTGGTGTTGCGGCATGGGCATTCAACCGTTTCTTCAAAATTCAGCTTCCAGAATACTTAGGTTTCTTTGCTGGTAAGCGTGCTGTGCCAATTATTACTGGCTTTACAGCTATCGCTTTGGGTATTGTACTATCGATTGTATGGCCTCCAATTGGCTCTGCTATCGGCGCATTCTCTCACTGGGCGGCTGAGCAAAACCCTGAATTAGCATTCGGTATTTACGGTGTTATCGAGCGTACTCTTATCCCATTCGGTCTTCACCACGTTTGGAACGTACCATTCTTCTTCGAAGCAGGTACTTGTGTAAACGCAGCTGGCGAAACTCAAAACGGCGTACTAACTTGTTACCTAGTTGCTGACGACGTATCTCGTGCTGCTGGTAATGGCTTCGGTCAGCTAGCGGGTGGTTACATGTTCAAGATGTTCGGTCTACCAGCTGCTGCAATCGCTATTGCACACTGTGCTAAACCAGAGAACCGCGCGAAAGTTATGGGTATCATGGCTTCTGCAGCACTAACATCGTTCCTAACAGGTATTACTGAGCCAATCGAATTCTCATTCCTATTCGTTGCTCCAGTACTATATGCAATCCACGCTCTACTAGCTGGCTCTGCATACGTTGTTGCTAACACTCTAGGCTTTGTACACGGTACTTCATTCTCACACGGTCTAATCGACTTCCTAGTACTTTCTGGCCACGCTCAGAAGATGGGTCTGATGATTGGTGTTGGTCTAGTATACGCGGCAATCTACTACATCGTATTCCGCACAGTAATTACTGCAATGGATCTTAAGACTCCAGGTCGTGAAGACGAGTCAGAAGATGCAAGCGCTGCTGTAACTGGTAACGAAATGGCTGGTGAACTTGTTGCGGCATTCGGCGGCAAAGCTAACATCACAGGTCTAGATGCATGTATTACACGTCTACGTGTTGCAGTAGCAGACACTGAACTTGTTGACCAAGACAAGCTTAAGCAACTTGGTGCTGCAGGTGTAGTGGTAGTATCTGGTGGCGTTCAAGCTATCTTCGGTACTAAATACTGACAACCTAAAAACTGACATGGACGAGTGGATTCGTAACCACAGCTAATCAATTTGTTCATGAATATTTTAAAAGGGAAGCATTTGCTTCCCTTTTTTTTTGATCTGGTGAGGTCGAAACTCTTGCCTGTACTTGCCTTTTCATGACATTTTGACACACCGTCTCTCTAGAATGCCGTTATTCCAATTTACATGTCGGACGAATAAAAGCTCTCAATGGAACAGAAGAGCAGGCATGAACAATCAGAGAGCAAACTATGAATATTAAATTTCCTGTGGTAGTGGCGTTAACGATAACGGCAATTTCATCATTTTCCGTCTTAGCCAATAATGCTAGTGGCGAAGAACAATGGCAAGTTGTAGAAGAAGGTCAAGCAACCTCGTCTTCGGCAAGTAAGCCGACAAGTCAGCAAAACTCAAGCCAATCTAGTCGCTCCTCTGGCAGTCGTTCGAGTAATTCAGGGTTTAAAGTCGGAATGGGATTAGACCAAGGCCTAAGCATCGTTGGCCAAATTAATAACAGGATCAATTTTGCTGTAGGGAATGATGGTGTGGCTGCTGACTACATTTTCAGTCGTGGGCAGTTTGGTGGAGATGTGCCATTCAGTTGGTTTGCTGGTGTAGGCGGTCAAATTCAACGCTCAGACAAATTTGGTCCTCGTGTTGCCCTAGGGTTGAGTTGCCATTTGCGCGCAGCTGGGATGCCTATGCTCAACTTACACCGAATCTGATGTTTGATAATAGTGATTTAAAGCTAGGCATTGGTGCTGGTATTGGTGTCAGATATAGCTTCTAAGTAGAGATGAAAAAACGCAAGCATATATCGGCTTGCGTTTTCTAGTAAAGACTCGTGCCTAGATTTATTTATCCATCGCTTTTTTGATACAGTAGGAGGCTCCTCCCCAAGTAATGCCAATTCCTATTGCCATCATAATAAGTGCTCCGATAGTCATATTACGCCTCCTTTTTACTGGTAAGGTTGAGAACAATTCCGATCACGACGAGTAAACCCATCAATCCCCAACCTAAAATCATGATGTCTGAATGGCGTAACCACCATAGCCCTCGGTTAAGAGTGCTTTAAATTTTGTTGCGACAATGACGATCAATATAAGTGGAGTAATAAATCGCAAGCAAACGTCAAACCAAGTACCGATAGTAAAATCGGAGATTTGGTTCACATACTCACGTACATCGGCAATTTTAAGCAACCATGCCATCAAGATGATCTCTACGAGACAACCGACAATGATCCCTACGTTATTCGCGAAGTGATCGACAAGATCCAGCAACAGTAAGCCGCCGTTAGTTGCAAAGGCCATTGAGATGACGAAACCTGTGCCACAGATAATGGTAGCGGCTTTGTTTCTACGCCATTTGAGCTTATCGATCACAGCAGAAGTTACGGCTTCCATAATAGAGATATGTGAGCTTAGACCTGCAATCACCAATGCGAAGAAGAAAAGGGGCCCTAAAATATAAGGGGCGGGTAGCAAGTTTATCGCGGCAGGCAATGTTACAAAAGCCAATCCAACACCGGCACTCACAACCTCAGTCAACGGTTTACCTTGTTCTTGAGCCATGTAGCCTAGAACAGAGAAAATCATAATACCGGCTAAAATTGAAAAGCCACAGTTAATGAGCACAGTCATGAAAGCATTATTGGTGATATCAGATTTTTCTGGTAGATAGCTAGAGTAGGCTAACATGATGGCAAAGCCGATACTCAAGGTGAAGAAAATCTGGCCGTATGCGGCAGCCCATACTTTAACATCCCATATTTTGCTAAAATCTGGTTCGAACATGTAGTTAACGCCGTCAAGCGCACCAGGTAGGAAAATCGTGCGACCAATTAAAAGTAGCACCATGATAAAGAGAATCGGCATCATAATTTTTGCCGCGCGCTCGATACCCGATTTTACCCCACCAGCAATGGCTGCGTAGGTCATCGCCCAGGCAATAAACATGGCCGCTGCGATTTTCCATTGAATGTCACCTAGGTTTGTCGGCGAGTTGTCACCTAGTTGCAAGTATTCTGAGAAGAAGAAAGCGTTAGTGTCGGCCCCCCAACTTTGCGTAAAAGACATACCAAAGTAAGAAATTGCCCAGCCAATAACAGCGACATAATACACGGCAATCGTTGCGGCTACGCCCACTTGAAACCATCCTAACCATTCAAATTTCGGATTGATCCTAGCTAACGTTACTGGCGCAGACCCTCGATACTTCTGACCCATACTGAACTCTAAGATCATGAAAGGGATACCAGCGGTTATCATGGCAAACAGATAAGGAATAAAGAAAGCTCCTCCGCCATTTTCATAAGCCATGTAAGGGAAACGCCAAATATTGCCAAGCCCAATTGCGGACCCCACCGCTGCAAGCACGAATCCTGCACGAGATCCCCACTGTTCACGCTTCATAATTCACTCCTTTTAGTAGAACGTCCATATGGTGTATTCAGATTTAAAGCAAAATATTATTCTGATGTGAAAATTACTGGGTTATTAGGAATACCTAAACCATATATTTCTCAAAATCAGATTGTTTGTGATTTTTAATTCTGTCGCTGTTGTGCGTATCTAGTGTTTTAGTCTGATTTTAAAGTTTGTTTTTGTTGTTATTTGAAATATTACGCTTTTGTGGAAATCAGATTAACGCTGTCATAACGGGTTGGCAATAGATTTTACTGACAGGCTATAAACTTGTTTTTGAACGTTTATTCCTTAAAGTGGCAATTTTGTGGTTTTAAATGTCGATTTGCTGCTTGAGAAGTGATTTGTGCTGCTGGCTGCTTTTATAAAATATAGCGAAATGTACTTATTGATTTT
>ASHK01001013.1 GCA_000695745.1 Vibrio madracius
AAGTGCTAGTACCGACTGAAGAAGTTGTGGAAATGCGCGCAGGCCAACGCCGTAAAAGCGAGCGTAAGTTCTTCCCAGGCTACGTTCTTGTTCAGATGATCATGAACGATGAGTCTTGGCACTTAGTACGCAGTGTGCCACGTGTCATGGGCTTCATTGGTGGTACCTCTGACCGTCCTGCACCTATCACTGATAAAGAAGCAGACGCTATTCTGAATCGTCTAGAGAAAGCTAGCGAAGCTCCTCGCCCAAGAACCATGTTCGAAGCGGGTGAAGTGGTACGTGTTAATGAAGGTCCATTTGCTGACTTCAACGGTACTGTTGAAGAAGTGGATTATGATAAGAGCCGCGTGAAAGTGTCTGTATCGATCTTTGGTCGTGCAACACCAGTTGAGCTCGAGTTCGGTCAAGTCGATAAGCTTGATTAATACTCGATTTTAACGAGTATAAAAAATCACCTTTTTAGGGTTGAATAGGGCGCGAATTATGCTTATAATTTCGCGCCTTTTTACAGCACTGGCTGTAGAAAGTTTTATCAAAACACGGGGAGCTTTCCACACGGATAGCGTTTGAACCCAAAATTAGGAAATATCATGGCTAAGAAAGTTGAAGCTTATATCAAACTGCAAGTTGCAGCTGGTATGGCAAACCCAAGTCCACCGGTTGGTCCTGCACTAGGTCAACACGGTGTGAACATCATGGAATTCTGTAAAGCGTTCAACGCAAAAACAGAATCTCTTGAGAAAGGTCTACCGACTCCAGTAGTTATCACTGTTTACAACGACCGTTCTTTCACGTTCGTAACTAAGACTCCACCTGCTGCAACTCTTCTTCTGAAAGCTGCTGGCATTAAGTCTGGTTCAGGTCGTCCTAACACTGAAAAAGTGGGTACAGTGACTGACGCTCAAATCCAAGAAATCGCAGAAGCTAAAGCTGCTGATATGACTGGTGCTGACATTGAAGCGATGAAACGTTCTATTGCGGGTACTGCTCGTTCAATGGGCCTAGTGGTAGAGGGTTAAGATCATGGCAAAACTTACTAAGCGTATGCGCGTTATCCGCGAAAAAGTTGACGTAACTAAAGAATACGAAATCAACGAAGCTGTAGCTCTTCTTAAAGAACTAGCAACTGCTAAATTCGTTGAGTCTGTAGACGTTGCTGTTAACCTAGGCATCGATGCTCGTAAATCTGACCAGAACGTACGTGGTGCAACTGTACTACCTCACGGTACTGGCCGCGAAATCCGCGTTGCAGTGTTCACTCAAGGTGCAAACGCTGAAGCAGCTAAAGAAGCTGGCGCAGACATCGTTGGTATGGAAGATCTAGCTGAGCTAGTTAAGAAAGGCGAAATGAACTTTGACGTAGTTGTTGCTTCTCCAGATGCAATGCGCGTTGTTGGTCAACTAGGTACAATCCTAGGTCCTCGCGGTCTTATGCCAAACCCTAAAGTTGGTACTGTAACTCCTAACGTTGCTGAAGCAGTTAAGAACGCTAAAGCTGGTCAGGTTCGTTACCGTAACGACAAAAACGGCATCATTCACACTACCATCGGTAAAGTGACTTTCGAAGCAAACCAACTACAAGAGAACCTAGAAGCTCTACTAGTTGCGCTTAAGAAAGCGAAGCCGTCTTCAGCGAAAGGTACTTTCCTGAAGAAAGTAAGCATCTCTACTACTATGGGTGCTGGTGTTGCTGTAGATCAATCTACACTAAACACTCAAGCTTAATTGCTTGCATAGGCGCAATAATTATGTATAATTTTGCGCTATCAAATTTGTGGTTGGGGCTGAAAATCCTTAGTGAATTTAGCCTCCGTCCAAGACCGTAGGCGTTCTGTAAAGAACTTAATACTACCTACGTAGATGGTGCCAGATAGAAAGAAAGTTGAGCGTACGTTTATCTTTCTTCTGGAAAGCACCGTATGAACTCCCAAAATCGCGAAGATTTCGGGTGGTGTAAAAACAACCAGGAGTAAATCCAAGATGGCTTTAAACCTTCAAGACAAAAAAGCAATTGTTGCTGAAGTCAACGAAGCAGCCAGTGGTGCACTTTCTGCAGTTGTAGCTGACTCTCGTGGCGTTGAAGTTGGCGCAATGACTTCTCTACGTAAACAAGCGCGTGAAGCGGGCGTTTACCTGAAAGTTGTGCGTAACACTCTAGCACGCCGTGCGGTTCAGGGTACTGACTATGAGTGTCTAACTGACACTTTCACTGGTCCTAC
>ASHK01001014.1 GCA_000695745.1 Vibrio madracius
ACTAAGTTGGGTCTTTGGCCGCTTCATCAAACATTGCGGCTGGTATCCTGACAAAGTACTGCGTCTTTACCCCACCAAGCTAACTCAATACGATGACTCTTTGGTTCACGAGAAAGTTGAAACGAATAACAACATGAATATTGAGACGCTGAAAGGTGATTTAATCCACTACACCTATGATGATATCCATCACTACTTAGTGAAGTCAGCGGGTTATGCCAAAGCTTGGGCCGAACAAAGAGAGAAGCGTGGTAAACGTTCAAGCATCTCTCAAGGGATCATTCATGCTATTGCTTGCTTTGTAAAAATGTACATTGTCAAAGCGGGATTTTTAGATGGAAAACAAGGATTCTTGTTGTCAATTCTGTCAGCACACTCAACTTTTGTGAAATATGCTGACTTATGGGTCAGGACAAATACTGAGCCGCCCAAGGATTAACATCGGCAACCACCTGAACGACATCAATGCGAGTCATATTCTCTTGGCTCGCCTTGTCCTCTGCCTTTGGAGGACAAAAAGCAATATGTCGACCTTCAGAATTTAAGGGTTTCCAACGTAGCGGGGTTGCAGAACGTTTAGCAGGGAAAAAACCAACCGTTGGTACATCAAGCGCAGCAGCAATATGTAATGGGCCTGTCGAACCAGCAATGAACAAGCTTGCACACGCCAATGCACATGAAAAATCCACCAGTCCATCATTGTTATCATAAACCACACTGCGAATATCGTTACTCTCAAGCAGTTTTTGCAGTTCTCTTGCTTTGTCTTGCTCTCCAGGACCGGCGGTCAACACTATTTCGGCACTTTGCTCAATACCAGTGATCAGCTCACAATATTGTTCTAACGATAGATTATTGGCTGAACCACCACTTCCCGCATGGACATAAATCCATGGTTTGGCTTTGTTGAGATCCAACTGAGAAGAAAGCTTTTCTTTTTGCTTGGCCAATGCATCGAGAGAAAAAGAAAAATACGGTGCACGCGGCTCAACAATGTCGATTTTTTGGTCTTTCAAAAACGCTCGAATGAGGTCAAGGTTGTATTCGTACTCTGGCTTAGCACTTTGTGAACGCTTTTGTTTAATGCGTTTATTGTAGAAGATTTGAGCTAGCTTCGTCGCAGGCGCCAAGCGGTATGGGATTTTCGCTTTCCAAACCAATAAAGCATTATACGTCGTAGAAAATAAATTAATGGATGCATCGAATTTTGCACCCTTTAAAGTATTCACTAATGAAGCTTGAGCGTGCTTACTCGCCTTCTCTCCGCAATCAATGATAACCTCATCAATCCACGGACAAGCTTTTGCTAAGGCCACAGTATAGCTTGGCACGAGAGCAGTAAGACGACATTCTGGCATAGACGCTTTGAGCATCGCGAAGCTTGGCCATGCCAACATAAAATCACCGATTTTATCGTTTCGAACTACCAAAATGTTTTTCATGTACTTTTCTCTTTCTCTCTTATACCTAGCAACTCAAGGATAATAGCAAGTCATTGGATTAATGATAACTGTTGCGTGTCTGTTTGTTCGCATCTATAAAATGCTACACTGAACAAAATTACTTACTAGAGCAAACATTGTGACCCAAAAGCGTTTATCTCGAGTTATCTATCCAGGTACATTTGACCCCATCACCAATGGCCATCTTGATCTTATTGAACGAGCGGCCACCATGTTTGACGAAGTCATCATCGCGATCGCTGCCAGCCCAAGCAAGAACACTATGTTTACACTGGAGCAACGAGTGGAGTTTGCTCGTGAAGTGACTAAGCATTTGGACAATGTTTCAGCGAAAGGGTTTTCAGGTCTATTAGTGAATTTCGCTAAGGATGAAAAGGCCAATGTGCTGATTCGTGGTTTGCGAACCACGGTGGACTTTGAATATGAGTTCGGGTTGACCAATATGTACCGCCGTTTACTACCTGGTTTAGAGAGTGTGTTTCTTACACCGGCGGAAGAGCATGCCTTTATCTCTTCTACCTTGGTCCGAGAAGTGGCCATACACGGTGGTGACGTTAGTCAGTTTGTGCCTCCCTTGATTGAAAAGGCACTTCAAGCCAAAAAGTCGTCTAATGTCGACACTTTATTTATAAAATCACACTCCCTAACAATAGATTGATTGCCAATTTATTGACCTACACTTAAAGAATGTGTGAGACTTCGTGAGTTTTTATTTAGCAGGATGATATAGCTATCATCCTGTTTTGGTTTGTAACAGAGACCCTGTTATCTGTTTTGGCGACAAGTTGGAGCTAACAAAATGATTAATAAAGAGCGAACGCTGTGGACCTTACTGATTGGTGCGTTGCTCATCCGTCTACTTTCTCTCGGACTTTATCCACTTATGGATACGACTGAGTCACGTTATGGAGAAATGGCGCGAATGATGGTAGAAACCGGAAATTGGTTGACGCCTTTGTTTGATTATGGCGTGCCTTTCTGGGGTAAACCGCCGCTATTCACGTGGATGAGCGCTGTAAGCGTTGAGTTATTTGGTCTGTCTGAGTTTACGTTACGCCTTCCTCACTGGGTAGCTGGTGTATTCGTTGTGTGGGCAGCCGCGTGGTTCACGAAAAAGAATGGTTATAACCGCTTGTTGCTGCTGTTGTGTTGTCCACAACACTTGTCTTCTCCATTTCTGCTGGTGCAGTCATGACAGATATGGCTCTTACCGTAGGCCTAACTTTAGCAATGATTGGTTTCTATCAATGTTGGCGTGGAGAGACTCTCTGGGGTTACGTTGGCTTTGCGGGACTCGCCATTGGTCTGCTCGCGAAGGGGCCAGTGACTATCGTCTTGTTTGGCCTAGCCGTATTCCCATGGATGGTGATTCAGCATGGTCTAATTGGTGCTTTCGTTGAGCTATGGCGTCGATTCCCATTGATTAAAGGGACGTTGTTAATGCTTGCCATTGCGTTACCATGGTACATCATGGCAGAACGGCTACGCCAGGTTTTATCGACTACTTTATTGTTGGTGAACACTATAAGCGTTTTGTTGAACCAGGATGGACCGGTGATTTATACGGTTCTGGCCATGAAGAACCTAAAGGAAAAATATGGTTCTTCTGGTTATTAGCGGTATTACCATGGTCAATCATTCTGCCAATTCTGATGCTGGTTCGAGCTAAGTTTGGTTGGATTCAAGCTAAACAGAATAATGGTTTTACTAGCTTTGCGATTTGGTGGGCACTGTCTCCACTAATCCTCTTTACAATGTCGAGCAATATCTTGCCAACCTACGTTTTACCGGGCACACCTGCTATTGGTATTTTGTTGGCTATTTTCTGGAAGAAGAAGGATACCATTTGGTTAGCCATAGCATCCTTGATTGTTCCTGTTGCACTGATTGCAGCAACTTACATGCTGGCCACTGGTAAAGTTGCCGATAATAGTGACAAGGCTATTTTTGAGACCATCGACCCTAATATTCGAACCTTCTATGTCTATCCAAGGTCGTACTCAGGTCAGTACTATAGTAATGGTCAAGCGAAGGTGTTTGAATCAGACGATCAAGTCAAAGGGTTGAAAGAGTTCTACATCATTTCGTACAAAGATAGACCGCGTGATTTTATTCCATTTAAGGAAAAATACGACTGTAGTCAGCAAGCCGTTGCTGAGAGTCACGATAGAATGGCACTACTTTGCAAGATAAAGCCAAGTAACTAAAAATATAAAGG
This sequence comes from Vibrio madracius, assembly GCA_000695745.1. Classification (GTDB taxonomy): domain Bacteria; phylum Pseudomonadota; class Gammaproteobacteria; order Enterobacterales; family Vibrionaceae; genus Vibrio; species Vibrio madracius. The sequence continues at coordinate 3,682 of ASHK01001014.1, forward strand.
GTCGTATGCAAACATACCGACCCTTTGTTAACTTTACTAATGGTTATTAGATACCATACTCCGCACGATAGGCTTTCACCGCCTCTAAATGCTCAGCGTTATCACCTTTCTCTTCAAGGAAAGTAATAAGGTCCGTTAAGCTCACTATCGAAATAACCGCACAGCCAAAGTCGCGCTCCACTTCTTGAATCGCCGACAGTTCACCTTTACCTTTCTCTTGACGGTCAATCGCCACAAGTACACCAGCTAGATCAGCGCCATTGGCTTTAATGATTTCCATCGACTCGCGAATAGCTGTACCTGCGGTAATCACATCATCAACCAACATAATGCGACCTTCTAGTGGACTGCCTACCAAGTTACCGCCCTCACCGTGATCTTTAGCTTCTTTACGGTTAAAACAGTATGGCGTATCTACATTGTGGTGGTCAGCTAGCGCTACAGCCGTGGTTGTAGCAATTGGGATGCCTTTGTATGCAGGGCCAAACAAAACGTCATAGTCAATGCCAGAATCTGCTAATGCTGCCGCATAAAAGCGACCTAAACGCGCAAGATCGCGGCCAGTATTGAAAAGCCCAGCGTTGAAGAAGTACGGGCTTTTACGGCCAGATTTAAGGGTAAACTCGCCAAATTTTAGAACTTCTTTCTCTAGTGCAAATTCAATAAATTCACGCTGGTATGCTTTCATTTTTTCTCTCTCTTTAATTTAATCACAATGTACATTGCGTCACCCACGCAGTGCACTCGTCATCCCCTTGAAAAAGGGGATCTCGTGCAGCAAGTAACTCACATAGTTTGAACACCGCACTTACAGACAAAGATCCTCACTTTAGTGAGGATGACGTTTTGTAATTAGTGTTTTCTTTACTCAAAAAATAGCCCCCTTACGGGAGCTATCAATTAATCTTCTAATGCCAGCTTCTGAGCTGCAACGATATCGGCAATGCCTTTATTTGCTGATTCCAGCAATGCCATTAACTCTTGGTGAGTGAACGGTTCACCTTCTGCAGTACCCTGAATCTCGATCATTCGACCGTCTTCAGTCATTACCACGT
>ASHK01001015.1 GCA_000695745.1 Vibrio madracius
GTTTTGTACTTATTTCGTTTTTTCGATATGGTGAAACCATGGCCAATCGGTTGGCTCGACAAGCGCGTGCATGGTGGCTTAGGCATCATGATCGACGATATTGTCGCTGGTGTGATGGCAGGTGTCTGTCTTTACCTGGTCGGACAACTGGCGGGCTGGATTCAGTAACTGATTGTTATTAATAGATAAATAAAGCGTGCCTTCTCGAGGGCACGTTTGAATGACAAAGCTTTACTATACGTTTTTCACAAAGTTGTTATCATTGCGTCCTCTATTATTTATGTAACAACTGGTATGCTTAGCAATCTACGTCTCATCATCAACTCTTTTCTTGTCATGGCGAATACGGCCGTCACAGCATTCGTGGTTTGTACATTCTCTGTCATTAAGTTAGTGCTGCCACTAAAATTCGTTCAGACGTTGATGACAAGCTTATCTAATAAGCAGATGTGGCTTTGGGCAACGATTAATTTATGGTTGCTCAACCTAAACAATAAAATCGAATGGGACGTTGAGGGCGGAGACGAGTTAACGCCAGACCAATGGTATATGTTGTTGTCTAACCATCTAAGTTGGGCTGACATTGTGATCATTACCTCTGTGATGAAAAACAGAATGCCGATGTGCAAATTCCTACTCAAGCAAAGTTTACTGTATGTGCCGTTTGTCGGCCTTGCGTGCTGGGGCCTGGATATGCCATTTATGAAGCGCCACTCGCAAGCCTATTTGGTTAAGCATCCAGAACGACGCAATGATGACTTTAATGCGATTCGTAAAGCATGCAAAAAGTTTGAGCATGTTCCGACCACAATGATCAGTTTCGTTGAAGGTACGCGTTATAGCGAAGAAAAGTTGGCGACAGTGAAGACGCCATATCGTCACTTACTTAAGCCTAAAACGGGCGGCGTCGCATTTACGTTAAACGCCATGAATCATTTGTTAGATGGTGTCGTTGACATTACGTTGGCTTATCCGGAGAACCGAGAAGACCCATTTAATGATTTATTGAAAGGTAAGTTAACGAAAGTGGTGGTCAAAATTGATGTTTATCAGATGGATGAAAACCTCAACGGTGACTATTTCAATGATAAAGTCTTCAAACGTCGCTTTCACAATTGGCTTAACGATGTTTGGAAGCGTAAAGATGAAAAATTGGAAGCCATCTACTCGCAGAGCTAAATGCAAGATTATAAAAAGGGTCTACCAGTGTAGACTTTTATATCAATATATTATATTTTCAACGCAAGTTACCCAACTGGCAATCTCGGAATGACTCTACAGCATCGTTCTGTCTCATTGATTAGCACAGAAACGGCATGTGTATGATAATTGTCTCCGCTTTTCCAAACGGTTTCTCCGAATATCTGACACAACTCAAAATCAGAAATAGTTCCCTTCATTTCTTTGTAGGCGACAGCAGAGATGATTTTCTGTTCCAGTGATTCAGGACAGGATTCAACTCGCCAACGACTCACTTGAATATTCGGCAAAGCACACTCCTTGTGGCCATATTTTCGTCATCGCAGCCACAGTAACATTATGAATTTGTAGGATCAAGTTGATCTTTCTCACGGTTTTTACGTGTGGTTAGTGTGCTAGTTGTAACCTATTGTTAAAGCGAAAGGTTATTCAAATCTGATGATCAAGCCAAGACAAAAAATAATGGTGATGGTGCTGTTTTACTTATACCGGCTTTTGTGCGCTTGCTTGATTTCGCTTCAGGGCCACGTGGTGAAATAAAGAATGAATCATGGGAGACAGCCATAGAGCCGAAATCAATATGGCATGGTCGGCACAAAGCTCAACAAGAGCAGCGCCGGTCGCGTTGTCTGTTCCTAAACATCTTGGCAGTACAGAAGTGAGTAAGACATAAGTGAAAGCGGCATAGAGTCCCATCTGCCACCATGGCTCTTTGCGTTGTTGATGCTGGCTAGCATGGCTGTTGAATTGGTCAAAACGTGGTTGATTTCCCTTCATCGTGGATAGACATCCTAATTATCCGTTACGTGCAATACATTCAAACACTAAGATGGCGTATCACAAGCTTTTACGATCATTAATTCGACTCACTTCATGATTCTTGACAATTGAACTGCCAACAGCGCACCTCATTCACAATGACGAAATCGCACCTACCAGCGCATCATAAGAGGTTTTTGTGTGACGACATCTCATTTTAGAGCATTAATTCTAATTGCTTGGAAGGGCAGACTACACTTTGAATGTGATGATTAAGTCTCCTGTAGTTCGGGGACGGAACGAGTAGATAAGAGGATCAAAGGATGGATTATCAACGCATTAAAGTGATGAGAGACAATCACGTAGTCATTGTGAGTTTGAATCGGCCAGAGAAGCTCAACGGTGTTGATATGCTGATGTTTAATGAATTGATTCATGTGAGCAAAGTCTTACGTAAAGATCGAATGCTCAGAGCCGTTATTTTGACGGGAAGTGAAGGTAACTTTAGCTCGGGCTTAGATTTTAAATCGATGATGAAAAACAAGAGTTTTGCAGCAAAGCTTCTATTCAAATGGCTACCCGGTCAGTCCAATCGTGCCCAGCAAGTCAGTAGCAACTGGCGAAAGCTGTCCGTTCCCGTCATTGCGGTTATAGAAGGGTATTGCTGGGGGGCGGGGATGCAGATTGCTTTAGGTGCCGATTTTAGGCTTTGTGCGCCGAATGCCAACCTTTCGATTATGGAATCAAGAATGGGATTAACGTCGGATATGGCAGGGTCTATCGCTCTGAGAGAAATAATGCCTAAGGATAAAGCGATGCGAATCTCTATTTGTGCGACGGAATTGGACGCTGGTACTGCGTTATCGTTGGGGTTGGTCACTGAAGTCAATGATGAGCCAATGGTGGAAGCACTAGCGTTATGCTCTCAAATTGCGCAGAAATCACCGGATGTCACCGCCGCTATGAAACATATGTATACGCGCTATTGGACCGCGCCAGCATGGAAGTTACTGGCCTATGAGACATACAGTCAAATTCGAATCATGCTTGGACGAAACTTCGTTCGGGTACAACAAGCGTTGAAAAACAAAACCGCGCCAAAGTTTGAACCAAGACAGCGTCATTGGTAAGCAAAGTATCTCATTGGCGTGGTCGTCACTTTGAGGTAGAGGTTTGCAATGTAAGGAATGCAAACTCGCTTGGGCTCCTCAATAGCTAGGGGGTACTCCTTAATCTAAGTATTCACCACTATTCCCGATTCAATCATTCAAAAGCATGTGATATTCAGGTAATTTATAGCGCTGACCTAATTAGGCATTGTTAAGTATTACTAGCGCACGGAGCAACGAGTGAGCGAATTCCAAGATCTATCCATACAAATCGAACAAATCTCTCAGGCTGAAGAACATGAGCAACCAAGTGTGCTGAATGAACTTATAGAGCAAGGGATGGAATCGTCATCGGTTGGTTTGATATTGGAAGCTTTTCCTATCGAGCAAAGGGTACGTTTGTGGCGTGAATTGCCGCTGGAAATGCATATAGAAGTC
>ASHK01001016.1 GCA_000695745.1 Vibrio madracius
GATTTAAGCAGGAATGCCACTATGGAATTTAAAATCATTATCTGGAGATGAAATCAGCTCCGCTTCGATTTTTCCAAAGTAAGCGACTCGTTCACTGATGTCAGCCCCCGCAACCTGCTCAGCCAAGGTCAAGTAGTCTTGATAGTGACGTGCTTCTGAACGCAGCAAGGATACGTAGAATTTTGCAATGTCATCATCCATGTGCGGGGCCAACTTAGCGAAGCGTTCGCAAGAGCGTGCCTCAATATAGGCTCCAATGATAAGTTTATCGACTAAGGTATTTGGCTCATACGTCGCCATCTTTGATAATAGCCCTTTTGCATATCGGCTTGCCGGTATCGGCTCGTAGTTGATACCACGCTGCTCCATAATCTCCAGCACCTGATAGAAGTGATGTAACTCTTCTTTAATCAAGAGCACCATTTTATCAATTAAATCTTGGCTATAAGGGGAGTCAGATTTGGCGATAATGGACTTAGAAATATTACTCTTGCCACGCAGTGTTTCCATGTTACCTATACGGCGATAAGCAAATTCTTCATATGGTTTAAACCAATCGAACAACACCGTGGCGCTTTGTTGGTCTACGGCATATTTGCGAATGAGGAACATGGCCGATTGACCCGCTTTTAGCTCACACAGTAAGTGGTCAATAAGAATCGTCGGAAGGTTGTCAGGCTTTTTAGCTTCTTCAACCCATTCGTTAGGCGTTGCACATTGTAAGAATTGATTAATTGGAGCAAGAATTGCGTCTATTTGAGATGGAGTAATCATAATATTTTTCGTTGAGCTAATTGAAAAAGGCCGCCAAAGCGACCTTTTTTGAACCAGTAAAGACTACCATTTTTTCTTTTCACCAAACAGGGCATTGATGTCCTCGTCGCGCTCTCTATTGGTTTGTTGTTGTTTTTCCTCGGCTTTTGCCTGTCGAGTGTTTTGAAGTTGCTCTAGCATCTCAGAGAGTTTTTCTTTGGCTTGCATCGAGTAGTTATCATTCTTTGTACTCAGCGCATCGATGCCTTTCTTAAGAAGTTGAGCGGCAGTTCCAGGTTGACCTTTCGCCATAGATTCGTGTGCGCGCTTAACCACATTCTCGATATTGATTCGAATCTGAATGGTTTCTAGTCGACCATTTTCAACCATATAAGACTGTGTATCGATACGGCCTTTATTATGTTCGGTACGGATAGTATCTCTCAATCGTTTAACCAGTTTAAGCATAATGATCGCTTGTTTGTCGCTGGTTGGTACTTTGAATGAGGTCGCATCATTACCTTCATAATTGTCTTGAATTTGTTGAACTTGGTTCTTGGCGGATTCTACTCTTTGTGCAAGGTGCTTGTTTTTTGGGTCGAGGTCAAACATGTTGATAAGCGCATCGAGGATTCGATTGTGCAAACACAACATCAGTTCTTTGCTATAAGGAAGATAACTCGCACCGTTAATCAACTCTTCGGTCGCGTCAATTAAGGCTACGTAGCGAGCGGATTCTTGACGTCGTGTTGCTTCCGCTTTCAATTTGTATTGCAGCATAATGTTGTATCCAAGGATAAGGACGAGCAACAGTGCAACCAGTGCGATGATTAAACCAATATTCATAACGTTTTGTATCTACAATGAGTTTCCCTACAATTCGATAAACAGGATACACCAAAGACAAAAGCATCAACACAGATAAGTTGTCGATTCGGTCATAAAGCAAGGAATCGATAGCTTTTCCGCCAGCAAAAAAGCGAATGAGCAATTTGTAGTCAAAAAAACTGTTAATCTTTCTAGTAATTCGTTATAACTAATAATTATATGCTTGCTTTGAGTTGTGATGGGCTCAAAGCAATATCAACAGGGATGATGAGAAGCCGATGAAGTTACAGCAGTTAAAATACATTGTCGAAGTAGTAAACCATAACTTGAATGTGTCTGCCACGGCAGAGAGCCTTTATACCTCTCAACCTGGTATTAGTAAGCAGGTTCGCTTGCTGGAAGACGAGTTAGGTATTCAGATTTTTGAACGCAGCGGCAAACATCTAACGCAAGTGACCACAGCAGGTGAAGACATCATTCGTATCTCTCAAGAAATTCTTTCTCGAGTTGAGAGTATTAAAGCGGTTGCCGGTGAACATACTCACCCTGAAATGGGTACGTTGAATATTTCGACGACCCACACGCAGGCGCGTTATGCGCTCCCTGAAGTCATTAAAGGTTTACCGCTCGTTATCCTAAAGTGTCTCTGCACATGCACCAAGGTACACCATCACAAATGTCAGAGGCCATCGCTAAAGGGACGGCTAACTTTGCCATCGCGACAGAAGCCCTGCATCTTTATCAAGACGCTATCATGCTACCTTGTTATCACTGGAATCGCTCTATCGTCGTGCCCAAAGACCATCCTTTAGCATTGAAACAACAGATCACCATCGAAGATTTAGCGGCGTACTCGTTAGTCACGTATGTATTTGGCTTTACGGGCGCTCTGAGCTTGATACGGCCTTTAACAAGGTTGGATTGACGCCGAAAGTGGTCTTTACTGCGACAGATGCTGATGTCATTAAAACGTATGTAAGGATGGGGATTGGTGTGGGTGTCATTGCTAGCATGGCGATGGATGAATCCCAAGACACCGACCTTGTCGCCATTGACGCAAGCCACATATTTGGAGCGAGTACCACCAGCATTGGTTTTAGAAAAGGTACGTTCCTGCGCTCGTATATGTATGATTTCATGGAGCGTTTTGCGCCGCATTTGACTCGCCCAGTTGTCGAACAAGCTATCTCTCTCAAGTCTAACGTCGAGATTGAAAAGATGTTTAAAGATATCGACTTACCCGTTAGGTAACATAAACTCCTTTCGTTGTTGAACACTTCCTCCTACAATCGGTGCGATTAACGTATTGCACCGGGAATAGGGGGACGCAAATGCATCAGTCGTTTGCAGACATCACGTCATTTCTTATCCGTCATCAGAGTTATTGGCGTCATGATCCTTTTCATCAAGTGATCTCTGGACAAGTGGTATGGCAGCCGTCAGCGCCTCGACTATTTGAGTGGCTACAAACCTTGTCTTCGCAACAGATTCATCAACTCAAATCATCAACGCAATGCACAATTGAAGCTCTAGAGCCTTATATTTCTGATATTCGAGCGATTCACACCACCACTGAGCTTAGCTCGATATGTGCAGCAGATGAGCTTGCTCTACCAAGAGGGCTCGATGCGGGTATTCCCGGCAGAAAGCTTGAGCAAATAAAGCAGATGACAACAGCGTGCTTAAATGGCCACGCTGGTACAGAATGGTTAGAGTGGTGTTCTGGTAAGGGATTTCTAGGGCGGTTATTGGCCTCAGAATCAAAACAAACCGTCACGAGCTTCGAGTTTCAGGACGCGCTTTGTAGAGCAGGGCAGCAAGAAGCGGATAAGCGCGCGCTCCCGATGCGGTTTGTTCAAGGCGATGCTTTTTCTCCCCAAGCGAAATTGGTCTTTAAGCCCACGCAGCATGCGGTTGCGCTTCATGCATGTGGTGACTTACACGTCACTCTTATTAAATACGCTGTAGAGCAGAGTTTGTCTGCGCTGACGATATCACCGTGTTGTTATCACCTTATCCAAGGAGACAGTTATTCGCCTCTATCCCAAGAAGGTAAGGCGGCGAACCTGTCTCTCACTAAACAGGAATTGCGCATCCCACTTCAAGAAACGGTAACCGGAGGGGAGCGTGTGCGCCGACATCGAGAACAAGAGATGGTCTTTCGTTTAGGTTTTGATGCCTTGTGCCAACATCATCAGCTTAGCCAAGGTTATTTACCTGTACCGAGTTTACAAAAATCGCAATTATCGCAAGGCTTTCAAGCGTTGTGTGAGTGGGCCGCGGGTAAGAAGCAGCTCGACTTACCAATGGTTGATTTTGACTATTTTGAACAAATAGGTCAGCAACGTTATTGGCAAATGGAAGCACTAAGTTTGGTACAAGGCGTTTTTAGGCGACCGTTGGAAGTGTGGTTGGCTTTGGACAAGGCATTGTATCTACAACAGCAAGGTTTCAGTGTGGCACTCAGAACATTCTGTGAACCTAGCGTAACACCAAGAAATATTCTGATTCATGCGATAAGACAGCAATAAAAAAAACGGGCACGAGGCCCGTTTTCACTTTTTGAAGTCTAGAACACGCGATTAGTTAAACATAGCAATCGCTGTTGCTGGCTCCACGTATTCTAGGTCGAAGCTTTCCGCTACTTCTTTGCAAGTCACTTTGCCGTGAATAACGTTTAGACCATCGAGGAAGCCTTTGTCTTCAGTCAGTGCTTGTTGATAACCTTTGTTCGCAAGCTTGATGATATAAGGTAAAGTGGCGTTGTTCAGCGCGAAAGTAGAAGTACGTGCAACTGCGCCAGGCATATTGGCAACGCAATAGTGAACGACATCATCAACAATATACGTCGGATCCGCGTGAGTGGTTGCATGGGATGTTTCGAAACAGCCACCCTGGTCGATGGCTACGTCAACGACGGCTGCGCCTGGCTTCATTTTAGCAATGTGTTCTTTGGTGACCAGTTTAGGTGCCGCAGCACCAGGTACTAAAACAGCACCAATAACGAGATCTGCTTCTAGAACATGCTTCTCTAGAGCATCTTCAGTAGAATAAACGACTTTTGCGCGACCCTGGAATTCTTCGTCCAAAACGCGTAATGTATCAATATTGCGGTCGAGGATTGTGACGTCTGCACGCATACCTA
>ASHK01001017.1 GCA_000695745.1 Vibrio madracius
AGCATGGCTTGTCCTAGCAACACTTCAACCCAGCGACCAAAGCGTCTTCGTCCGCTTCATCCGCCATACGCTTAACCAGCTCATGCTCTGGGTTAATTTCAAAGATGTACTTCACTTCAGGTACTTCCTGACCCGCTGCTTCAAGTAGCTTAGCCATCTGTGTGCCCATCTCAAAATCATCGGTCACAACAACCGCAGGTGTCGTCGCAAGCTTGAACGTAGTGCGAACTTCCTTAACACGGTCACCAAGATAAGCTTGAGTACGTTCAACAACAGATTTGAACTCTTCCTCAGTCTCTTTTTGCTTCTCTTTTTCCGCTTCGTCTTCAAACTTACTTAAATCGAGACCCGACTTCGTAATGGATTGGAATTGTTTACCGTCAAACTCAGTGAGGTAGTTCATTAACCATTCGTCAATGCGGTCATACATCAGAATAACTTCAATGCCTTTCGCTTTAAATTGCTCAAGGTGCGGGCTGTTCTTCGCAGCCGCATAGCTATCTGCGGTTAGGTAATAGATCTTGTCTTGCTCTTCTTTCATGCGTTCAACATAAGACGCAAGAGAGACGGTTTGCTCCGCTGAGTCCACCTCCGTCGATGCAAAACGAAGCAGGCCAGCAATCTTCTCTTTGTTCGCCATGTCTTCCGCAGGGCCTTCTTTCATGACAAGACCGAACTCTTTCCAGAATGCCTGGTATTTCTCTTCATCGTTCTTAGCCATACGCTCAAGCATAGTAAGAACACGCTTGGTACACGCACCACGTAACGACTGAGTCACTTTGTTGTCTTGAAGGATTTCACGCGACACGTTTAGCGGCAGATCATTTGAATCTATCAAGCCACGAACAAAACGTAAGTAAGATGGCATAAACTGCTCAGCATCATCCATGATAAACACGCGTTGCACATAGAGTTTTAGATCCGCTCTTATGATCGCGATTCATCATATCCATGGTGCTTTGGCTGGAATGTAAAGCAAACTGGTATAGTCATTTTTACCTTCTACACGGTTATGGCTCCATAGTAGAGGATCAGCAAAATCGTGAGACACATGCTTATAGAACTCTTGATACTCTTCATCGGTAATATCGGATTTACTGCGAGTCCAAAGCGCTTGTGCTTTGTTGATCTGTTCCCATTTACCTTGGCCTGTTTCCTTGCCCTCTTCATCGCGCTCTTGAGTCCAAATAGAAACCGGGATACCGATATGATCCGAGTATTTACTGATCACATCACGTAGACGCCATTCAGATAGGAACTCTTTACCCTCTTCGCGCATATGAAGAACGATATCCGTGCCACGTGTTTCCTTGGTGATATCTTCAATGGTGTAGTCGCCTTCACCTGCCGAGTGCCATTGCACGGCTTGATCTGCATTAACGCCAGCCGCTCGAGTGCGTACTGTTACCGCATCGGCCACTATGAACGCTGAGTAGAAGCCAACACCAAATTGACCGATGAGCTGAGAATCTTTGCTTTGCTCATCTGACAATTTAGCAAAGAACTCTTTGGTGCCTGATTTAGCGATAGTGCCAAGGTGCTCAATAACATCATCTCGCGTCATCCCGATGCCGTTATCGGAAACCGTTAGCGTGTTGTTATCGGCATCAAATGATAATTTAACACCTAACTCCGCATCGCCTTGATAAAGGTCAGCGTTAGACAGTGCTTGAAAACGTAATTTATCCGCCGCGTCGGACGCATTTGAGATTAACTCTCTTAGAAAAATCTCTTTATTTGAATACAGAGAGTGAATCATTAAGTGAAGAAGTTGTTTTACCTCTGACTGAAAGCCACGGGTTTCTTTGTTGTTAGTCTCAGCGGTGCTCATGCTATCTCCATTACACATTTAATACCGAGTTTCGACATTTTCTGGAACTCAGTATTGCTATGATTAGTCTGCTAAAGAAATGAGGATGAAGATTGTAAATTCAAGGTCAAAAAACATAAAAATGCTGTTTTTTTGATTTGTTTTTATTATCCTACTGCTCCTGACTATAAAAAATCCTAAAATCCTATAATTGGCTCTGCAGTTATTCAGGGCCAAAATATCAGTAT
>ASHK01001018.1 GCA_000695745.1 Vibrio madracius
AGATTTCTATAACCAAGTTGTCTTTAGGAAATAGAGTAGGAACCAAATTGACTAAGCTTTGGTAGGGAAAGTTAACAAAACCCAGCTTGTCACCAATTGTGCTATAGTGCGTAGCAAGGAAGTGCTCTGATAGCAGGCGGTTTGTTGCCAGTTCTGGATCGATATCTGGAAACGTATTGTTCGGGCCATCTCTAAATAGCAACTCGTAGCCAACCGTTTTCTGTTCGCTATTTAGAATCGGTTGCCGAGCAATGTAAGAGTATTTCAAATTTTGCATCGTGGTCTCAAAAACGTTGGACTATATTAACGTTTTATTGCAGTCCTTGACTAATTATATGTCGAATTTTCTGCGGTTTAGCTCATGCTTTAAGCAAAACGGCGTACTTCTAAATGTTGCGACTCTGGCGTACAAACCAAAACGGATCCTTGTTGATACCAGTCACCGAGTACGATGCGTGTAACAGGCTTATTATTGACCTCGAAGTGGTGAATGTTAGGTCTATGTGTATGACCATGAATCATCAAATCGGTTCCGTGTTGTTTCATCAGTGTTTCCACTTCAGATTGAGTGACATCCATAATGTCGAGTGACTTTTGCGCCTTTACATCACGAATATCGCCTTGAATTTTATTTACAATATGGCGTCTTGTAAAGAAGGGGAGTCGATTAAATATCCATTGTAACCAAGGCATATGAACCTTAGCTCTAAACGCTTGGTATTTATGATCGTCTATACATAAAGTATCACCGTGTAAAATGACCGTTTTGCGTCCATATAGGTCGATGACACAGTGTTCGTCGAGTAGGGTGATTCCAGTCTCGCGACAAAACCGTTTGTTGAGTAAAAAGTCACGATTTCCCTGAATAAAGTAACAAGCGACCCCCGATTGCGTCAGCGATTTGAACTCGGCTTTTATCGCTTGAGCAAAATCGGACGGATCATCATCGCCAATCCAAAATTCGAAAAGATCGCCAAGTACGTACAGAGCTTCCGCATGAACCGCTTCTTCGCGCAATAAATTTAACGAAACAATCCGTTATTTGTGGCTGAGAGGGGGAAAGGTGAAGATCGGAGATAAATAGTGTAGTCATAGTCAATGAGGGAGGGCTTAGCCCTCCCTGAAACGATTACTCGTGAATCGTTGTACCAGTGATGATCACTTCTTCTAGAGGAACGTCTTGGTGCATACCCATAGAACCTGTGCTTACACCTTTAATTTTATTAACGATGTCCATACCTTCTACTACTTCACCGAATACACAGTAGCCCCAACCATCTAGGCTTTCTGAACGGAAGTCTAGGAAAGTGTTGTCGTTTACGTTGATGAAGAACTGAGAACTAGCAGAATGCGGTTCCATCGTACGAGCCATTGCTAAAGTACCTACTTTGTTGCTCAGGCCATTGTTCGCTTCGTTTTTAATTGGTGCGCGTGTTGCTTTTTCTTTAAGGCCAGAGGTCATGCCACCGCCTTGGATCATGAAACCATCGATAACACGGTGAAATAGTGTGTTGTCGTAAAAACCATCGCGGCAGTACTGTGCGAAGTTAGCACTTGTTTCAGGTGCTTTTTCTTCATTTAGCTGAATTTTAACGTCGCCGAAATTAGTATGAAGGGTGATCATGATGAATACCTATTCTGTGTTTTATGTTAGAGACCACGATTCTAGCTTAACTGCTGTCACAAGCAAACGTCGATCTAGCATTATTAGCCGCGTTTTCATGCTGACTCGTTCGGGGATAGCTCATTCTGCAGGCAAAATGCAAGATTTATTCGCTTAATGACTCCATTATGCCCCGGATTATGGTTATAATCGCCGTTACTTTTTAAACGTAATAATCCAGATAGAGATCATGTTAAAAATATACAACACACTGACGAGACAAAAAGAGGAATTCAAACCTATCCATGCAGGCAAAGTCGGCATGTATGTCTGTGGGGTCACTATTTACGATCTCTGTCAT
>ASHK01001019.1 GCA_000695745.1 Vibrio madracius
CGATTTCAGTCGCGGTATTTGTTGGTTCCTCGAAGCAATGGATAGCCGAACTGAAAGTTGAAATGGAGAAGATTAAACCTGGATCTAAAGAGGATCCTGAAGCGGCTTACGGTCCATTAATCAGCCAACAGGCTAAGCAGCGGGTTTTATCTTTTATTGAGGAAGGTAAGCAAGCTGGAGCGATATGCGAACTGGATGGTAGCCACTGTAAAGTAGATGGCTATCCCAAAGGCAATTGGGTTGGACCCACCTTGTTTAGCGGGGTTACGACTGATATGTCTATCTACCAACAAGAAATTTTTGGTCCGGTTTTGGTGTGCATTGAAGTGGAGACGCTCGAGCAGGCGCTTGAGCTAGTAAATCGAAATCCTTACGGTAACGGTACGTCAATTTTCACTGCTAGTGGTGCTGCTGCAAGGAAATATCAACACGAAGTGCTTGTCGGTCAGGTGGGGATCAATGTGCCTATTCCCGTGCACTACCATTTTTCTCTTTTCACCTGGATGGCGCGGGAGTTTTTATGGTGATCTGCATGCTTACGGTAAGCAAGCCGTAAGGTTCTACACGGAAACCAAAACAGTCACCTCGCGTTGGTTTGACGATGATATTTCTGATGGGCCTAATTTGACGATTCAACTTAAGTAGTTTCACTGCGAAAAATCGCGGAGCGCTTAAATCATGAAAGTGGATGGTGAGGTAATGCTATGGATTTTGAACTGAATGAAGACCAACGAGCGTTTTCGGACACGGCTTTTCAGTTTGCCAATGAGCACTTAATGCCTAATGCAGCACAATGGGACGAAGAATGTATCTTCCCTAAAGATGTGTTAAAGCAAGCAGGTGAATTGGGCTTTTTGGCACTGTATACACCAGAGCAAGAAGGTGGCTTAGGATTAAGCCGCCTTGACTCGTCTATTGTGTTTGAAAAGCTAAGCATGGGTTGTACCTCTACCACGGCCTTTATGACCATCCACAATATGGTGACTTGGATGATAGCCAGTTTTGCTACCGACGAGGCCAAGCGGGCGTTTTGTCCCAGTTTAATTAGTGGAGATAGGCTGGGGTCTTACTGCCTAACGGAGGCGACGGCGGGCTCAGACGCGGCTTCTCTGCTGACAACTGCTGAGAGACGGGACGACAGTTACATCATTAACGGTTCAAAAGCCTTTATCTCAGGAGGTGGAGAGACCGATGTACTAGTGGTAATGGCAAGAACGGGGGAAACCGGTGCTAAAGGTATTTCGGCATTTGTTGTACCTGCAGATTGTGATGGGATCAGTTATGGACGCAAAGAGCCTAAGATGGGCTGGAATAGTCAACCAACACGAGCCATCACATTCGATAACGTTGTTGTCCCTGCGACATATCGCTTAGGTGAAGAGGGGCAAGGCTTCACCTTTGCTATGAAAGGGTTGGATGGCGGGCGAATCAATATCGCGACTTGTTCCGTAGGAACGGCACAACATGCGTTAAACCAAGCGGCTCAGTATCTCCATGAACGAAAGCAGTTTGGAAGCAGTTTGAGTCAGTTTCAAGCCTTACAGTTTAAGTTGGCAGACTTAGCGAACGGAGCTGGTTGCGGCGAGACAGATGGTACGTTTGGCGGCATTTAAACTCGATAACCAACATCCAGATGCGACAACTTATTGCGCGATGGCGAAACGATTTGCTACCGACGTTGGATTTAACGTGTGCGATGGTGTGTTGCAACTCTTTGGCGGTTACGGATACATCAAAGAATATTCGCTTGAGCGTC
>ASHK01001020.1 GCA_000695745.1 Vibrio madracius
ATGCTGAATTTGCAGAGCGCGCGCGTGCTGACGTAGTGAASTRAAACTACAAGGTGGCGATGAGTTCTGCGCTGAAATGTGGAAGAAGCTGGTTGACGTAACCATGATTCAGAACCAACGTAACTACGATCGCCTAAACGTGTCACTAACGCGTGATGATGTGATGGGTGAAAGTATGTATAACGACATGCTACCTGGCATTGTTCAAGACCTGAAAGAGAAAGGTCTTGCGGTTGAAGATGACGGCGCACAAGTGGTATTCCTTGATGAATACAAAAATAAAGATGGTGAGCCAATGGGTGTTATCATCCAAAAACGTGATGGTGGCTTCCTATACACCACGACTGACATCGCTTGTGCGAAATATCGCTACGAGAAGCTTGGTGCAGACCGCGTCCTTTATTTCATAGATTCACGTCAGCACCAGCACCTACAGCAAGCATGGACTATCGTTCGCAAAGCCGGCTATGTTCCAGAATCAACCAGCCTTGAGCACCACGCATTTGGTATGATGCTAGGTAAAGATGGTCGCCCATTCAAAACACGCGCAGGCGGCACGGTTCGCCTTGCTGATCTTCTAGACGAAGCAGTAGAGCGCGCTACAGCGTTAATCGAGTCGAAAAACCCAGAGCTCGATGCTGAAGAGAAAGCAAATATCGCTAACACGGTAGCAATGGCAGCGGTTAAGTATGCCGACCTTTCTAAGCACCGTACTACAGACTACGTGTTCGATTGGGACAACATGCTAGCGTTTGAAGGTAACACGGCGCCTTATATGCAATACGCTTACACTCGTGTAGCGTCTATCTTTGCAAAAGCTGGCGTATCAATGGACAAGCTTTCTGGTGACATTAAGATCACTGATGAGAAAGAGAAAGCGTTGGTTGCGAAACTACTGCAATTCGAAGAAGCCGTGGAATCTGTTGCTCGTGAAGGTCAGCCTCATATCATGTGTAGTTACCTGTTTGAACTTGCAGGTCAATTCTCTAGTTTCTACGAAGCATGCCCAATTCTTATTGCTGAAGATGAAAGCGTTAAGCAAAGCCGTCTAAAACTCGCAGCACTAACAGCTAAGACTATCCAGCAAGGTCTAGAGCTGCTTGGTATCGAGACTCTAGAGCGTATGTAATTACCGCTTCGTAAGAGTAATGAATCCACAAAAGGTTGACGTGAAAGCGTCAACCTTTTGTTTTATCTGACGTATACTCAGGCATTCAATATAACAATGGAATTAACAGCATGAGCTTTGAACTGCATCCTCAACTTGCCAAAGACACCACAGTCATCGGTCACTTTCCGCTTTGCGTTGCTCTCCTTAGTAAAGACAACGCCGTTCCTTGGGTTATCTTGGTTCCAAAGCGTGCCAACCTAAAAGAGCTGCATCACTTACCAATGAAAGAAGCAACAACAGTTTTTGCTAGAATCTCAAGCCGTCAGCCAAGCGCTTGAAGCCACCTTTCGACCTGATAAGCTCAACCTAGGCGCATTAGGAAATATGGTGCCGCAACTGCATATCCATCACATTGCTCGATTCAAAGATGATATGGCCTGGCCAGGACCTGTATGGGGCAACACCAAAGGCGAGCAACGTAGTGACGAAGAACAAGCCGAGGTAATGACTCGTATTGGAAATGTACTTTCTTTAAGCAGTTTATTCACGCGTGCTTAAGTTATTCTGTTAACGCCCAGTTTACCGCTAATCTTGCTGCCTAGGATCTCTGCTAGCGCAAAGATCCTAGACATAATTACATAATTACATAATTACATAATTACATAATCGTAATAATCTTTAATAAAATACTATTATTATCACGAATCTAATTTGTTTATAAACTTGCCTCGTTGAAATATAGGAGCAAGTCATGACCAAACGATTATTAGTTCAATTCCGTTATGTAAGCTGGATTGCCATCATTGGCTCTATGGCAGGTTCTGTTTTATTGTTCCTAATCGGTGCAGCAAAAACGTACAATGCGTTCGGAGTTTTTCTGTTCAATACGGCGCCACCAGCAGAATTATTGCATCTAGACCGAGCTGATATTGCCATCAGTTATCTCATTAAGTCTTTGGATACTTTTCTCGTCGCCTTAGTTCTGTTTATCTTCTCCCATGGTGTGTATACCTTATTTATCAAGAACAAGTCGGCAGAAGAGACTGGCACCACTCTCAGCTGGATAAAAACGCCAAATATCGGGCACTTAAAAAATAAGCTCGCTGAAGTCATTATTATTATTCTCTTTGTTAAGTTTCTTGAACTGGTCTTAATAAACTTCAACCAACTTCGATGGGAAATGTTGGTGTTACCCGCGGCGATTCTCATGCTTAGCGCTGGGCTTAAGCTATTGGGACTCAGTCAGCACAAATAAAAATGGCCGCCCCTAAGGGCGGCCATTTAGTATCCTCACTCTAGGTGACACGCTACATAGTCACAGTAACGGACAATCCATTATCGCCATTCATCGCATAACGAACGCGTGTCACTTGATCAGCTTTGTTTGTATCGAGCATACGTGATATTGAACCTTTACGAATCCATACCGCTAGCATCGCATCAACTCCATCTTCACTAATAGAGAATTTCTTTGCAATATCGTGCCGGCTCACACCAGGATGCGACTCAATAAACGATTTGAGCTCAGTCAAAATCATGCTGTTTGTGCCTCCAGGTTGTTTTGCTTTTTACCTTCGCTTCTCAACAGCTTGTATACCAGAGCGTAGACCACCAGTATCGCCGCGATCCATGCAGAGCTGGTCATTGGACTGGCGCTAAAATGCGTCACTTGGTAATAAAGTGTCGCACTTCCATAGGCAAGACCCATCGTCCACACTGCAATAAAGCGAGCGTATTTTTGACCAAACTCCCTCACATAAGCC
>ASHK01001021.1 GCA_000695745.1 Vibrio madracius
GATCACACACTACTCCTCGCTAATGCTACAACACGCCAAATCAACACCCTATGTGATGAAGCCCACGAGCATCAGTTCTTCTCTGTTTGTATTAATCCTGACTTTGTTGAGCATTGTGCTCAGCGCTTAAAAACATCAAATGTTAAGATCTGCACAGTTATCGGTTTTCCTCTGGGTGCAAACACCACTGAAGTAAAAGTGTTTGAAACTCAAAAATGCGATTTCGTTGGGCGCTGACGAAATTGACATGGTTGTCAACATAAGCCATGTCTTAGACGGAAACTGGGATGCCGTAGAACAAGAGATTGCGGCTATCAAAGCAGCGTGTGGAGCGACATTGCTCAAAGTCATCTTCGAAACCTGCTTGCTGACCAACGAACAAATTGTTGAACTGTGTAATATTAGTAAACGTGCAGGTGCTGATTTTGTGAAAACATCAACAGGTTTCTCAACAGGTGGTGCAACTGTCGAGCATATTAAGTTAATGCGTGATACTGTTGGCAGCCAAATGGGAGTGAAAGCATCTGGCGGCGTTCGCACTAGGGAAACGGCACAAGAAATGATTGACGCAGGTGCGTCTCGAATCGGCGCTAGTGCTAGTGTGAGCATTGTCATGGGTGAAGCTCCAACGACTAATGGTTACTAAGAGCAAGAAGCCTTCGGCTGTCAAAGGCCGAAAATGGAGAAACATGGTTACAAAGCAGTTAGAAAGACTTCGACGAATTGAAGCATGCCTAAAACATAGCGACAAAATTCATTTGAAAGAAATCGCCCGTCTTTTAGAAGTGTCAGAAATGACGGTTCGTCGTGATTTAAGCTCCAACGCTGCTCATTCTTTCCCTCTTGAGTACTACGGTGGATATATCCGCCGTGGTCACCCGATTGTGCATGATGAGGTAGGCGAAGAACTTGAACAGTCGTCTGCTGAGCCAACCTCAGTCGTTACTCCAATTAAGCAAACACATTCCGTGACCGCTTTCCCTCCAGTCAAAGTAAACAACTATATCTCGGCTATCGTCTCTGATTTTATCGAGATGAATGATGTGGTTTATTTCGACAATGGTGTGCTTAACGCTGACATTATTGGCTCTATCCCCGATTATGTGAGATTTACCGGCGTTACTGCTTCAATGAACGTCTTTTTGGCGTTAAAGAGCAAGCCTAACTGCAAGGCTATCTTGCAAGGCGGCGATTACAACCTGTGCATGATATTTTCATCTCTGCCTCGAATGAGGTGTTAACACCTATGATATTTCAGAAAGTGTTTATTTCATCTGCAGGTGTTCACGATAAGTTTGGCGTTACCGCTTCGGATATGTTAGTTGCAAACATTGCCAATCTAGTTATGGAAAGAAGCATGAAAAAGTACCTGATAGTAGAGAAGAAAACCATCAATCAGGCCGCTACTTATAAAATTGGTGATTTACTGGATTTCCACTATTTAATCTCTGATGATGCGCTTCCTCATAAGCTCGAAACAGCTTGTAATGAGGCTCGTCTACAGGTTTTAATCCCAGCTAGCTAATTAAAAAACGAACAAAAAGGCTTAGTATGAAATACTCAGCCTTTTTGTCGCAAGGTGCGTGATTTCGCCTCATTCATGACCACTTTGCTTATCATGAATCCGCTCTAACGCTTCAATTCTTCGCCACTGATTTTTATCAAACAGCGGCTCCCTCAGAGCATTGATGGCTTGCACTTTTTCTGCCTCATTGAATGATTTGTTATTCAATATGTCGGCTCTTGCAACGAGGTAAGAATCAAATTGCTGGTCAAAGTCGGCTCGTTTTTGGTCTAACGTCGTTAACCTATCGGCCGCTTCGCTGCCAACCAGTGCTTCTCGTGCAATGTACTGACTTTGTGCGTCCAGCGCATTGATATCATTAAGGGAAGTTAGCAATGTCGCATTGCGAAAACTGTTTTGTAACTCTGGCGACAGTTTACTGAGTTCACTCTCCCAACGCTGCTGATATTCCTCTGGAGTCTGTGCTGACTCCTTAATCGCCTTCCTCGTCAGGGCGAGTTCGCGTAATAGATTCTCTTCACTAAACAAGCGCTCTTGCTCTTCCGCAGTAAAATATTCACTTTGCATTTGCAAGATTCGCTGGTGCAGTTCTTGAAAATCTACAGAGA
>ASHK01001022.1 GCA_000695745.1 Vibrio madracius
GTTTCCTCCAGAAAAAGCGATGTACATGGCTATTCTGAGAGAGCTTAAGATACATGTGAGAGACGGAAGTAAGTTTAAGTTTCAAGCTCCACCAGGGAGTTCGTATGTCCATGTATGGACTGAAATTTCAAAACTTCTTGGAGTCAACAGAAGAAAAGGCTAGGTCTTTTTCGGAGCTAGATGAGGCTCTCACATCCGCTCCATTTGGTGTTAAGAAAGGGCTTTTACCGATATTTTACCTTCATGCTTATCTTGTATATCAAGATGATGTAGCTTTGTTTGAAGATGGCAAATACCAGCCAGCGATGACAGAGGAGCATGTCGAGCGTTTCATTAAGAAGCCAGACAGTTTCAAGTTCCAACTTTATAAACTCGAAGGTCTTAATGGGTCTCTGTTAACTGCGTATAGTAAAGCGCTCTATAAAGGTAGTAAGCAAGATAAGAAAGTACTGCAGATCGCACAGCCACTTGTTAAGTTTTTCACTGAACTACCAGACTTCACGCAATCAACTCGAGAAGCGAGTTTATTGAGCGGACAGTCGATAGCGATTCGTGAAGCTATAAAGATGTCAAAGTCCCCAGAAAAACTTATATTTGTCGATCTGCCAAAAGCTATGGGTGTTGACGAGTATACTGAGCGAGAAACTGTAAACTCAGAAATATTTGGCGAAGCTTTGGTAGGTGCTCTGAGAGAGCTTAAGGATGTTTACACTAATCTGCTTACTCACTTGGCTCGGATGTTATCTGAACAGCTTATCGATGGAAGGAGTCACAAGACCGACGAGCTAAGAAAAGTGCTTCTTGGGCAAGGCCTTACTGTTCATAAGTTAGCAGCAGGGCCGGCAAGAACCTTTATCAATAGTCTTATTGATGAGAAGAGCGAAAGCGATGAATTATGGCTTGAGAATGTATTCGTATCACTAAGTCGAAAGCACCCGAGTAAATGGAAAGACCAAGACTTAGCCAAAGCCGAAGCAACACTAGCAGATTTTAAGTCGTCGTTTTAGAGAGCTCCAAAGTATTGTTCAAGATGATAACTATAAAGCTATTTCTAGAAACGATAGCGACTTTGAAGTAATTATGTTGCGTTCAATCAAACAAAGCTCTGAGCCGAAACAAAGTGTTGTAAACTATAAACAAGAATCAAAAGAAAAGCTGATCGATGATGAAGTCTCCAAAGTCCGGGAGGCATTGAGTGATTTAAAAGGTCAAATGAGAATGGCAGTACTCGCCCAACTTGTGGAGTTGGAGCTACCAGAGGTTGAAGAGAATGAGTAACAAAATATCGATAAATGAGGCACTTGAGCGTCCAAATGCAAGACATGTAATTGGCATCTCTGGCGGGAAGGATAGTGCAGCGTTGGCTATTCACATACGTAACAATTACCCCGAAATTCATGAGAAAGTTGAGTACTTCTTTACAGATACTGGAGCTGAATTGGAGGAGGTTCTCGATTTTATAGATAATCTAGAATCGTACTTGGGTAAACCGATCGCTCGTCTATCAAGTGATAAACCTTTTGAACATTGGCTTAAGGTCCACAATGATTATCTACCTTCTCCACGACAGCGCTGGTGTACGGTCAAGTTAAAGTTAAAGCCGTTTGAAGAATTTGTCGGTGATGATGAGGTTATTAGTTACGTAGGCATTCGCGCTGATGAAAATCGTGAGGGCTACGTAAGTCAAAAAGAGACTATTAGTGCTGTTTTCCCGTTCATCGAGGATGGACTAGTACGAGAAGATATTTTCCAGATTTTGGAAGATACTGTAGGCATTCCCAAATACTATGAATGGCGTAGCAGATCGGGATGTTTCTTTTGCTTCTTCCAAAGGCAGGATGAGTGGTTAGGACTAAAGCGCAATCATCCTGAGCTGTTTGAAAAGGCAAAGAAAATCGAGGAGACCTCAGGAAACGGTTACACTTGGGTACAAGGTAAAACACTCGATGAAGTAGTTGCTCATGCAGAAAAGAGAGAGAAAGAAAAGGGCATCATATTCAAAA
>ASHK01001023.1 GCA_000695745.1 Vibrio madracius
ATGATACCTGGGTTACAACGTACCATTTCAAATTGATCCGTTAGTCCGGTTAAAGACTCTGACGCACCCAAGAGTAAGTAGCCCCAGGGTTTAAGCTACGTGCCATTTGATTGAGCACTTTAGACTTCATGTCAGGAGAGAAATAAATCAGCACGTTACGACAAAAGATGATGTCGAACTTACCCAACAGCGCGTAAGAGTCCATCAAGTTTTGCGGACGAAAGCTCACCAAACGCTTCACATTGTCTTTCACTTTCATCTTGCCGTTATTGGTGTTTTCAAAAAACATTCGACGACGTTCAGGTGACAGACCGCGACCCAACGCAAGATTGTCATACTCACCAAGGCGACACATTTCTAGCATCGTTGACGATATATCCGTTGCGGTAATCGACACACTGGGCAGCATTCCAGGCCTTTTGTTCTGCGTCTCCAAAACGGTCATTGCCATGGAATAAGGTTCTTGACCAGAAGAACTCGCAGCTGACCAAATTTTAATCGGGCGTTTGTTGGCTGCAAATTCCGGGAGCAGTTTGTCCGCCAACACCGTAAATGGGTAGTTGTCTCTAAACCACAAGGTTTCGTTAGTGGTCATAGCATCTACAGCGGCCACTCTCAGCTCACGATTGCGTCCAGTAACGACATCTCTCAATAATTGAGACAAGGAGACTAAGCCAAATCTCGCCACTAAAGGGCTTAATCGGCTACGTACTAAATACTGTTTGCTATCGCCAAGAACAATACCGCATTGGGACTCTAAAAAGCGGCTAAAATCACGATATTCTTGATCGCTTATGGTTATCGCTGTCATTCACTTCTCTATCCTTCCTTCATAGAATTGCTTTATACGCTTTTTTCAGACGACTACAAGTCTAATTTTGTTAGTTTACTTAGTTGGCAAAATGGCAGCTTTAACAGCGCCTCCCAGTTCATCTGGATTGAACTTCGCGATGAATTCATTAGCCCCGACTCGCTCCACCATTGCTTGGTTAAACACACCACTTAGCGAGGTATGCAAAATAATGTGAAGATCTTTCAAATCCGGATGGCGGCGCACTTCTGCCGTTAGGGTGTAACCATCCATTTCTGGCATTTCAATATCGGAAATCAACAACGAAATCTGATCATGAATGTTGCCCTCTGCCACCATAGAGATCAGCTTGTTGTAAGCTTCTTTGCCATCTTTGACCAAAATGGATTCAAAACCAATCGACTCAATGGCTCGCTGCACCTGTTTCCGAGCAACTGCCGAGTCATCGGCAATCATAATACGCTTAACGATCTGTTTTTGCTCTTTCTCTTCAGCGGCGGCAATTTCTGTCGCGATATTACTGTCCATGGTTTCAACCACTGGCGAAATCTCTGCGAGAATCTTTTCAACATCAAGAATCTCAACCAGTTCATTGTCGATATTAGTCACTGCTGTCAAATAGTTGGCTTTGCCTGCTCCTTCAGGTGGCGGCAAAATTGCCTCCCAGTGCATGTTAATGATGCGTTCAACAGAACTGACCAAAAATCCCTGTACGCTGCGGTTAAACTCTGAGATAACCACAAAACAATTTTCAATGTCCGTTGTTGGTCGTCCACCAACAGCAAGACTAAGATCAATCACGGAAATAGTTTGACCACGAATATGAGCTACCCCTTTTACCAGGCGATGTAGGTTGGGCATGCGCGTTAATTTAGGGCACTGAAGCACTTCTTTAACTTTGAACACATTTATACCGTAACGCTGGCGGCCCATCAGACGAAACGTCAGTAGTTCTAGTCGGTTTTGACCTACCAGTTGCGTTCGTTGATTCACCGAATCCAAGATACCGGTCATAAGTTCATCTCCATCTCAAACTTTAAAGCTAAAAA
>ASHK01001024.1 GCA_000695745.1 Vibrio madracius
CCATCCACATCTTGATAGATTTCAGTGCCTGTCACGTCGGAAGGCAACAAATCAGGAGTAAACTGAATACGACCAAAACTTGTGTGTAGACGATCCGCTAACGCTTTGATAGAGCGCGTTTTCGCCGTACCTGGCAAGCCTTCTAGAAGAATATGACCATTGGTAATAAGCCCAACCACCAGTGCAGTGACCACATGCTGCTGTCCGATCACTGATTCACCCACTTCAGATATTAGGCGATTAAGTTCTGTTTGTGCTTGATTCATTCGTTTATCCTTCCAGCGACAGGTAATTTAGGCGATAACACATCCCCTTCATACTATCTTTAGCAGTCATAACTTTTAGTTATATTGATAATGCTCATCGCACGTTAATAACGTGATTGTAGTTGCTCTATGACTTCCTTAGGTGCGAATTGCGACAATTGCTGCAAGCACGCCTTCGATTCAGGCTTTTGGTATTTCAACAGCATGTCACATTGTGCGTATAACTGTTCTGGATTTCGACTGAGCTTGAATGCTTGGTTCAGAGCAGAGATTGCCTGCCCTAGATTAATAGACTCCATCGATAAACCATAAACGTACCAGTACTGGGCATTGTCGTGTTCTAGGTCTACCGCTTGTTTTAATAAGTCAGATGCTGCCCGTTTTTCACCCTGTCTTAGTTTGGAAAGCGCGGCACTGTAACGAATTGCCGCTGAGTTTGGCTGATTTTTGATGCCCAGCTGCAGAGTCTGCTCGGTCAATGCCTCTTGACCCTGAGCACGATAAAGGTCCGCCAGATTGATATAACTATTGGCAAAGTATGGTTCAACCAGCATGGCTCCTTGATACTCTGCAATGGCCTGCTTGATCTTACCTTGAGCGGCGTAAACGTTACCTAGATTGGTGCGACCAAAACCTCTGTCAGACGTTAAACTCCTGTATCGCGTATGTATTCTTTTAGCGCAGGCTTTAATTGGTCTTTTTGAAGAGGATTTAGCTCCTGCCAATAACGCGCTAACGCGCCAGCAGCTTCTGTTCGAACCGCTAATACTGAGTCGGTCAATAACGGTGAGATGATTTGCCAGCGTTGGTGCGAAGGGTAAGGCTCACTGCCTTGGATCCGCCCCTACCCGAACCATCGCATCGGTGTTTTTTACTGCGCGCCCGAGCGCTATCAAACTATTTTGACTAGGATAATTGGCCAAACGTTGCAACGCAGATGCCCTTACGATCGAAGCTTCTGTGTTATCTTGCGCAATGTAACGATAAAGCACTCCGCCGCGGCGCGATGTCCTATCGCGCTCGCATAGAAGGCAATTCCATAATGCTGGCTGTTTTGGTATTTAGACTCAGGGAACCACGCCGCTAGTGCTTTGCTCGCCCACTCCGGTGACTCACTTTCATGACATGTCGTACAGACGTTGGGCGTTTTGATATGTTGTGTTAGATCTGGGCGGGGGACGTGCCAACTGTGGTCTCTTCTTGGGTCGACTCCCATATAAGTCGTTTCTGGCATGTGACAAGTCGTACACTTGTCGGCTTCACTGCCTTTCTGATGGAATGTATGATTTTCGGAGCTATATTCAGACGCGATATGACATTGTAAGCAAACACTTTGTTCCGGGATTTTAAGCTTAGCTGTATGTGGATCATGACAATTGGTACACGTGACGCCCATCTGAGCCATTTTCGATTGTTCGAATGAACCAAGCACATACACTTCATCGTATATTTGACCATCGGCGTGATAAAGCTCAGGAGTGAGGCTGGAAACCAAATAGCGGTCAAAAATCTCGCCTTGCACATGGTCGTAGTCTTCAGTGAGTTGAACACGCCGACTATGACACTGAGCACACACTTTCACCTGCTGGGTCGATTTAATCTCACTGGGCTGTAACGTCGATTTCCCTTGTTTGAATACCCAGCTTGTCACCGCTTGAGATAAATCACGATTGAAACCGTAGTGGTCAACAGCCGTAAAACTCTCTTTATTGCCTTGTTTTGCAA
>ASHK01001025.1 GCA_000695745.1 Vibrio madracius
TATCTATTTCTGCTTTCATATTACTCTACTTCATAAAAGCCCCCAGCTATCACCACATCATATATAAATCAACAACTTCATTATTATTCAATAAATTACAGACAAATACCTTGTCGTTACCAGAACGCTCATCATCGACACTCTCGCCGAAAGTGTAATCAATTATGTGATCAACTCCTTATAATCGTAAGCTTTCGTTACCATTCGAAATATTTCGAGTATATTATTTGTTCATAAGGAAATAACCAGCAGAAAAGGTACTCCTGCTGACAAAAACATCTTTCCAATTTGCAAGGAACCTATATGAGCAGTCCATTACTCACCATGAGTGGCATATCAAAAGCGTTCACCGGTGTTCAAGCCCTGCAAAACGTAAACATTCAATTGCGAGCAGGAGAAGTACACGCCTTAATGGGTGAAAACGGTGCAGGCAAGTCAACACTGATGAAAGTACTCATCGGCGTCCATAAAGCTGATGAGGGATACATTCAATTTAAAGGACAAACCGTCGCATTTGATTCTGTTCTTGAAGCTCAAAAAGCTGGGATCTCCATGATCTTCCAAGAGTTGAATCTTATTCCCCATTTGTCTGTTGCTGAGAACATTTTCTTTGCTCGCGAACCACTGAAAAATGGTTTGATTGACTATAAAACCATGCGAACAGAAGCCAAAAAGTTGCTGGAAATGTTCGATATCGATGTTGAACCAACAGATATTGTTAATACGCTTTCAGTTGCAAAACAACAAATGGTCGAAATTGCAAAATCTCTTAGCTTTGACGTAGAGATTCTCATCATGGATGAGCCAACATCGGCTTTGACAGATCGTGAAATAGACGCGCTTTTTGAATTAGTTGATAAGTTAAAAGCAAAAGGCGTCGCTATTGTTTACATTTCACACCGCATGAATTGAATTGCGTCGTATTTGTGATCACATAACCATTTTCCGAGACGGACAATATGTTTCTAATCATAGATTTAATGAGATATCTATGGATGACATCATTGCCAAAATGGTGGGTAGAACACTCGACAACCATTTCCCCCCTAAGCAGGCAGTTATCCAAGATGACCTCATTTTTTCAGTGATGAACGTAGCGCGAGAAGGTGTATTTGAACCGCTCAATTTTGATCTACGAAAAGGTGAAATTCTCGCAATCACAGGCCTCGTTGGGGCTAAACGTACAGAGTTAGCACGAGCCCTTTTTGGAGCCGATAAGCTCACGGATGGTGAACTTTTTGTCCATGGACAAAAGAGAGTGATTCGTACACCAGCTGACGCAATCAAAGCTGGCGTCGCATACCTTTCCGAAGACCGCAAACTCAATGGTATTGCAGTAAAAATGTCTATCAGAGAAAACACAACCATGGCGTCAATGGACAAAGTAAGTTCCAATTTCGGTGTCATTTCAAACCAAGCGGAGGTAGACGCAGCAAATCAGTACATTGACAAGATGCAGATTAAAACACCTACCGTAGAGCAATTGGTTGGGAATCTATCTGGAGGAAACCAACAAAAAGTGGTGATTGGTAAATGGCTGTTCAGAGACGCCAAAGTGATGATTTTCGATGAGCCAACGAGAGGTATCGATGTCGGTGCTAAATATGCCATATACGAGCTTTTGGATGAACTAGCCACACAAGGTATTGGAGTCATCATGATTTCTTCAGAGCTACCAGAAGTACTGGGTATGTCTGACAGAGTCATCGTGATGAAAGAGGGAGTGATGACGGCAATGCTGGAAACTGCAGCCACCACTCAAGAAGAAATCATGCAATACGCGACAGGAGTTAAAAACATGTTCCCACTATACGAGGAGGCAGTGTGATGAACGAAAAACATAAAGA
>ASHK01001026.1 GCA_000695745.1 Vibrio madracius
CCGTTTCGGATTCAATGAGTGCTATGGCTTGCTTCGCCAAGCGTTCATAGTTTTCTAGATTCATGATACGTCCATCAATAACACTTTCAATATCTTACAATACCAGTACAATGCCCACAAATCGTAATAGGAACCATTATCATAAGCATGACAAGTACGAAAGACACTATTAGCCGTTCCTGGTTAATAACTCAAGTAAAAAATCACAAGTCTCGACTTATTGTGGCAAACATTATTGCTGTAATCGCCACATTAATTAGCGTACCAATCCCCCTTTTAATGCCCTTAATGGTAGACGAGGTATTGTTGAACCAACCTTCAACGGGCCTACAATATATGAATCTAATGATGCTCGATAGTTGGCAAACTCCCATCGGCTATATCGCGCTAACATTGGTACTCGTCATTCTTATGCGCACTGTCAGCCAAGGTTTAAACATCCTTCAAGGTCGGCAATTTACTTTGGTATCAAAAACCATCACTTATAAAATTCGCTGCAAGATGATCGACAAACTGGGCCGTATCAGTATCCAGCAATACGAAACGCGTGGAAGTGGTGGCATTAACGCTCATTTGATCACAGATATAGAAACCATCGATCAGTTTATTGGCTCAACCCTGAGTAAATTCATTATCAGTTTCCTTACCGTGTTGGGAACAGCGGTTGTCCTGCTGTGGCTCGAGTGGCGCCTAGGTCTATTTATTCTGCTGGTTAATCCCATTGTGGTCTATTTTTCTCGAAAATTGGGCGGCATGGTGAAGCACCTTAAAAAAACAAGAAAAACCAAGCCTTTGAGAAGTTTCAAAATCGTTTGGTTGAAACACTCGACGGAATTTACCAACTAAGAGCGGCCAATCGGGAACGAGACTACCTTCAACAACTGAAAGACCAAGCAAATGAGGTACGACGTAACGCAGATAAATACGCATGGCAATCAGAAGCCGCAGGCCGACTATCTTTTCTTTTGTTCTTACTAGGCTTTGAGCTGTTTAGAGCCATTGCGATGGTCATGGTGTTATTCAGTGATTTAACGATTGGACAGATCTTTGCCGTATTTGGTTACTTATGGTTCATGTTAGGCCCCGTTCAAGAGCTGCTCGGTATTCAATTCTCTTGGTATAGTGCTAAAGCGGCACTGACTAGAATAAACAGTTTGTTAGAGCTCGACGAAGAGCCTCGGACTATCAGCAAAATTAATCCGTTTAAACCTCATCAACAAGTCGATGTCGCTCTTGAGAATGTCTCATTTTCGTACGACAACGATAAAGATGTCCTTAATCATCTCAACTTGCACATCCCTGCAGGTAAGAAGGTCGCGTTGGTCGGTGCAAGTGGTGGTGGTAAGTCTACCCTCATCCAGTTACTTATTGGTGTTTATAAACAGCGAAGTGGCATCATTCGCTTCAATGGTGTTAACACCGATGACATAGGTTTCGACATTATTAGAGATAAAATTGCTGTTGTTTTACAGCAACCTATACTTTTTAATGACAGCTTGAGGCATAATCTGACACTTGGCAGAGAGTACGACGATTTCTCCATTTGGAATGCACTTAAAGTCGCTCAGCTGCAAGACGTCACCGACAAACTGGTCGACGGTCTAGAAACACAAATTGGTCGCAATGGTATTCGGTTGTCCGGAGGACAACGCCAAAGGCTTGCCATTGCTAGAATGATATTAAGTGACCCGCAGTTCGTAATTCTTGATGAAGCTACGTCTGCACTCGATACTGCTACCGAAGCGGCATTACACACCGCCTTGAGTGAGTTTTTGAAGGGCCGAACCACGTTGATTGTCGCTCACCGACTCTCGGCAGTAAAACAGGCTGATTTAATCTATGTCTTGGAAGATGGACAAGTCACTCAATCAGGTACGCACATCGAGCTGGTCGAAGCAGAAGGACTGTATCAGACACTTTATGGCTCAGTGCAATCAGCGAGTTAACGTTAAACT
>ASHK01001027.1 GCA_000695745.1 Vibrio madracius
TTGAATCTTTCCACTGAACGGTTGGCATTTCTCATATCTATTGCGGTACTGAGTAATGAAAGATTTGATGAAGAACTGGGGGAAGGCGAACTACACGATGCGTTCAAGATCGTCACCCAACAGTTCGAGCAAACGGGCGAAGCGACCGCGTTTCGTGCCAATAACGCAATTAATGAATTAGTTAAACAGAGGCTGTTAAGTCGTTTTACCAGTGAGATAAACGACGGTGCAAGCATCTATCGTCTCAGTCCACTTGCGATTGGCATAACCGATTACTATGTCAGGCATCGTGAGTTCTCCAAACTCAGACTATCGATCCAGCTTTCGATGGTGGCCGATGAAATGGCAAAAGCCATTCTCGCCGCTCAGGAAGGTGGTACGGTGGGGCATTGGCGTAAGAACGTATTTGGCGTTCTGAAATACTCTGTGGGTGAGATTTTCGATCAGATTGATTTAAACCAACGAGTTATGGATGAGCAGCAGCAGTCGGTCAAATTGCAAATTGCAGAGCTACTCAATAAGACTGGCGAGAAGCCATCAATAACTGTGAGACTTTGCTATCCGAGACTTCTGCGAACCTTCGTGAACTTCAAGATACTCTGCAAGCCGCTGGGGATGAACTACAAACTCAAATTCTAGATATCCAAGAGATCGTCTATGGAGACGATGAACTTGAGTTTGTGGGAGAGGCACTCTTTGGCTTGCAAATGAAGCTGGATCGAATCATTAGCTGGGGTCAGCAAGCGATCGACTTATGGATTGGCTACGATCGCCACGTACATAAGTTTATCCGTACTGCGATCGATATGGATCAAAACCGAGCGTTCAGCCAAAGACTTCGCCAGTCCGTGACCGACTACTTTGATGCGCCATGGTATTTAACTTATGCCGACGCAGAAAAACTCACTGACCTCGTGATGAAGCTTTAGTACTTCGTAATGACGAAGTCACAGGGGCTGTGCCACTTGAAGTGGAATATGAAGAATTTGAACAAGTAAATGATGAACTTGCCGAGCGCATTGGGGACATGCTGAAAGTGCATAAAGAGCAAGGTGCTCCAATTGATTTAGGCATAGTGCTTAGAGATTATCTTGCGGCACACCCACACACTCATCATTTCGATCTCGCGAGAATTGTTGTGGACCAAGCAGTTCGATTGGGCTATTCCCAATCCGATTACTCAGCCATTCAACCCGATTGGCAAGCTATCAATGATTTTGGCGCAAAGGTACAAGCAAATGTCATCGACAAATATTGACGAATACATGCCAGAAAAACTGGCAAAAGCGATTACAAATCCGCTTTTCCCTGCACTAGATAGTGCGCTTCGTGCGGGTAAACACATCTCTTCAGAGGACTTGGATAACCACGCTCTGTTGTGTGATTTCGATGTGGAATTGGCGAGTTTCTATCAGCGCTATAACACGGAATTGGTGAAAGCACCTGAAGGTTTCTTCTATCTGCGCCCTCGTTCAACCACGTTAATCGGTCGCAGCGTATTATCAGAATTAGATATGCTCGTGGGTAAAGTATTGTGCTTTTTGTATTTGAGCCCAGAGCGCTTAGCGCATGAAGGCATTTTCACCAATCAAGAACTGTATGACGAGTTGTTGGCACTCGCCGATGAAAAGAAATTGATGCGCCTTGTCACGAATCGCGCGACTGGCTCTGATCTTGATAAAGAGAAACTGATTTGAAAAAGTTCGTACGTCGTTACGTCGTCTGCGTCGTTTAGGTATGACGATCTCAATTGGCGATACGGGTAAATTCCGTATCAGTGAAGCCGTGTTTCGTTTTGGCGCCGACGTTAGGGTTGGTGATGATATGCGCGATGCTCAATTGAGATTGATCCGTGACGGCG
Source organism: Vibrio madracius (assembly GCA_000695745.1). GTDB lineage: Bacteria > Pseudomonadota > Gammaproteobacteria > Enterobacterales > Vibrionaceae > Vibrio > Vibrio madracius. The sequence continues at coordinate 1,862 of ASHK01001027.1, forward strand.
AAGCCGTGGCGCATAGCCAAGCGCCATCTCAAGGTAGCTTGATCCCAGATGAAGAAGTGAAAGTGACAGAGTTAACAGAACAGCCCATGGATACTCAACAACAAGATCAGGAGACTGACGTATGATTGAAAGAGGTAAATATCAATCAATGACGATGGTCAACTGGAACGGCTTCTTTGCACGTACTTTTGACATCGATAGCCTAGTGACCACGTTATCTGGGGGTAACGGCGCGGGTAAATCCACCACAATGGCGTCCTTTATTACGGCTTTGATTCC
>ASHK01001028.1 GCA_000695745.1 Vibrio madracius
TTGAACAGTACTTCACGGTCTGCGTGAGTCGCAAGTAGTGAGCCGTTACCTGGCTGAGACAAACCTAACGCTTCTGTTAGACAGTTCATCGAGTTGGCAGTAAACATGCCTGAGCAAGAACCGCAAGTTGGGCAAGCTGAACGTTCAACTTGCTCACTTTGCTCGTCAGAAACCGTAGGATCGGCACCTTGGATCATGGCATCAACCAGATCGAGTTTGATGATCTGATCAGAAAGCTTAGTTTTCCCAGCCTCCATCGGGCCACCAGACACGAAGATTACTGGAATGTTCAGGCGCATTGAAGCCATCAACATCCCCGGAGTGATCTTGTCGCAGTTGGAGATACACACCATAGCGTCGGCACAGTGGGCGTTGACCATATACTCTACAGAGTCGGCAATAAGTTCACGTGAAGGTAGTGAGTACAACATACCGCCGTGACCCATCGCGATACCATCGTCAACGGCAATGGTATTGAACTCTTTGGCGATGCCGCCCGCTTCTTCAATTTCTTTGGCGACTAGTTGGCCAAGATCCTTAAGGTGAACATGACCCGGAACAAACTGGGTAAACGAGTTTACAACAGCAATAATTGGCTTACCGAAATCTTCCTCTTTGACACCAGTTGCACGCCAAAGTGCACGAGCACCAGCCATGTTGCGACCATGAGTTGTGGTGGCTGATCTATATTTAGGCATTGTACTTCTTCCTTATTTTGCTGATGCTGGGTTTTGTTCTGGGTATACGTAATCTAGCCAGCCCACTTATCTTCAGTGGTGCCATTGAATAAGCCAAAATACGCGTCTTGCATAACTTTGGTAATTGGACCGCGTTTACCTGTACCAACATCGATTTTATCAATGCTGCGTACCGGAACGATTTCAGCGGCGGTGCCGGTCATAAATACCTCGTCTGCGAGGTAAAGTGCTTCACGAGCAATATTAGCTTCACGAACGTCGTAGTCCCATATCTTTTGCAATCGTCATGATCGAGTCGCGTGTGATGCCCGGTAGGATGGCGCTGGTTGCTGGTGGAGTTGTGATAACACCATCTTTGACTACAAAAATGTTCTCACCAGCCCCTTCTGATAGGTAACCATCAACGCTAAGAGCAATGCCCTCGTCATAGCCGTGACGACGCGCTTCACCGCCAACTAGCAATGAAGAAAGGTAGTTACCACCTGCTTTTGCAGCGGTCGGAATGGTATTGGGTGCGGCGCGGTTCCAACTTGAGATCATCGCATCAACACCGTTTGCCAGTGCTTCTTCACCTAGGTAAGAGCCCCAAGGGAAAGCAGCGATGATGAGTTCCATTTGTGTGCCTTCTGGAGGACAAACCCCCAGACCAACATTACCGACAAAACCCAATGGGCGAATATAAGCGGATTCAAGCTTATTCTGGCGTAGCGTTGCACGGGTCGCTTCCATAATTTCTTCTTCAGTATAAGGAATTGGGAAGCGGTAAATTTTAGCGGAATCTTTCAGGCGCTTGGCATGCTCTGGATGGCGGAACACGACAGGGCCATTAGGCGTGTTATAACAACGAACCCCTTCAAAAACAGAAGTACCATAGTGCATTGCATGAGTTAAGACGTGAACGTTCGCCTCAGCCCATGGAACCATCTCACCATTAAACCAAATAAAATCTGCTGTACTTTTAGCCATTTAGCATTCCTTCCTTATGCATTTGTTCTTGTAGGTTATGATTGGTCAGTTCGTTGTGTTTAAGCTCTGTCACCTCAATGGTGCGAATATCCCAAAGCTTCTCAATCTGGTTGATTAACGTCGTGATAGGACGATTGCTATCAACAATGATCTCAACACTGGCAATCTTACTTTCATGGTTTTGTGTTGCAGCCACTTGTTTAATGATAAAGCCACGATGGCGAATGACGCGCAAAACGCGCTCTAGTAAGACAGGTTTGTCATCGGCTTTGATGTCTAGTAAATATCTGTCCATTAGGTATTCTCCAACATGTCACTATTTGAGGCGCCTGGTGGAACCAAAGGCCATACGTTTTCTTCTTCATCTATCAACACATGAAGCATGTA
>ASHK01001029.1 GCA_000695745.1 Vibrio madracius
ATCGATACTAACGTGAACCCAACTGATACCAGTAGCAAACTGGCCGATTCCCCACGCATAGCCAGTCCAAAGCGCACTCTTTGTACTTCGGCCCTTAATGAGGAGAAGAAGGAGAAACGGGCTCAGGATAGCCAAGGGCCAAATCTGATAGGGAGCAAACGCGAGAGTGGTGCTGGCACCAACAAAAGCGGCCCCAATGGGCCGCAGTATGCGAAGATTTTTCTTCATTTATATATCATCTCACTTTTGGGTGAGCAGAAAATGTGGAGGTTATTCCTCTACATTTGAAGCTGCGTCTAGGTCAGGTATTGTCACTTGGACCTGAACCACACGACGATTATCCGCCGCTGTCACCTTAAAGTTGTAATTTTCTATTTCAACCACTTCACCGCGTGATGGTAAGTGACCGAATGCAGTCATGACTAGGCCACCAACAGTGTCAACTTCTTCATCACTAAAGTTAGATCCAAATGTTTCATTGAACTCTTCAATAGTGGTCAGTGCTTTCACTGCAAAAGTGTGCTTACTCAGTTTTCTGATATCGAGCTCGTCATCGTCATCGAATTCGTCCTCGATTTCGCCAACGATTTCTTCGAGAATATCTTCAATGGTCACAAGACCAGATACTCCACCAAATTCATCGACAACAATGGCCATGTGATAACGCTCTTCGCGGAACTCTTTCAGTAGGCGATCTACTCGCTTACTTTCAGGGACAACGACCGCAGGGCGAATCACTTCTTCAATATCAAACGGGCGCTCTCTGAGCCCAAATAACGGAGGAGGTCCTTAGCTAAGAGGATGCCTTCTACATGGTCTTTATCTTCACTGATAACAGGGTAGCGAGAGTGCTGCGCGTCTGTCATTAGTTCGATCAATTTATCGAGGTTATCGGAACGCTCGATAGTGACCATTTGTGAGCGTGGCAACATGATGTCACGCACTCTCATTTCAGAAATTTCCATGACACCTTCGAGCATATCGCGGGTATCGTGGTCAATTAGGTCGTTTTCTTCAGAATCGCGGATGACATCCACAAGTTCTTGGCGATCTTTTGGTTCGCCTTGAAAAATTTGACCTAGGCGCTCAAAGAAGGACTTTCTACTCGGACCTTCCGATTTTTTACTGTTTCCCTCTGACTGAGAGGGAGAAGACTCTTCGTTCATGACTTCTCAATTTAGAATGCTATCAGATGTGTGATAGCTCACATGCGTAAACACCACCTCTAGCGCGAATGCTAGCGAAGTATGCTTACTCCTTTTCTACTAAATATGGGTCATCAAAGCCCATATCAAGCATGATTTCGGTTTCCAAAGCCTCCATTTCTTCTGCTTCGGCATCCTCAATATGATCATAACCTAGCAGATGAAGACTTCCATGTACAACCATATGTGCCAGTGTGCAATCAAAGGCTTGGATTGCTCAATGGCTTCTTTT
>ASHK01001030.1 GCA_000695745.1 Vibrio madracius
CCCGATCTGTCTGCTTTGATGGAGCTAATGCTTTAAATCTAGCAGCATTAGATTCCATTGAGGATCAATCGAGCTTGCTCACTAAGGTGATGTACAAGTTGGGGCATTGGGTCAACCGCAACACTTTAACGCGCTCGAGAGAAAATATTCAGGCCCATTATGACCTGGGTAATAGCCTCTATGAGACATTTCTTGACCAGAATATGCTCTATTCCTCCGGCCTCTATTCAGAGCCGACTGACACTTTAGAGCAAGCCCAGATTAATAAGATGGAACGATTGTGCCAGCAGCTTCAACTCACTTCGAATGACCATGTAATGGAAATCGGCACTGGATGGGGCGGCATGGCGATATACATGGCAAAACATTACGGCTGTCATGTCACCACCACTACAATTTCTGATGAGCAGTTCGACTATGCAAAACAGCAAGTAGAAAAAGAAGGTCTATCAGACAAAATTACGTTACTCAAACAAGACTATCGATTGCTTGAAGGCCAGTACGATAAATTGGTGTCTATAGAGATGATAGAGGCCGTTGGCAAGCAGTATTTGGTTTCCTATCTACAAAAATGCCAGTCTTTGTTGAAACCCAAAGGTTTGATGGCCATACAAGCAATTACGATCGCAGATCAACGCTATGACTACTATGCAGACAATGTGGATTTCATTCAGAAATACATTTTCCCTGGAGGCTTCTTGCCATCGATCACTGCGTTGACGACCAATAGCACTAAGCACACGGACCTCATTGTAAGAGATTTGTTTGATATTGGTGCAGACTACGCGAAGACGTTGGTTGATTGGCGTTTAAGGTTTGAAGCAGCGCTGAAACAAGTCAGAGATTTGGGGTATGACGAGCGTTTTATTCGTATGTGGCGCTACTATTTTTGCTATTGCGAAGGCGGCTTTAGAGCAAAAAGCATTAGTACTGTGCACATCACTTTCCAGCGTGGTCGTTAACCAAGACTTTGTTGATAATTAAGGGAGGTTGCAGAATGTCTTCAGGGTGGAAGCTTGTCCTTGTTAGCAGCTGGTTTCAGGTTATCTGGTTACTGTCAGTCGTGGGACAAACAAGGTTCCAGTGGCTGGCGCTAATACTGAGTATTGTCACTATCTTGGTGTCGCACCGAATACTGGGCCTCCGTTTAAAGTCACTGGTTCTACTGGTGGTGTCCGGTATCGCTATTGATAGTTTGAACATGTTCGCAAACCTGCTGGTGTTCGACACGGATGTCCTACCTGTGTGGCTTGTGGCGCTTTGGCTAATTTTCTCTTGGTATGCTTTCTACTTAAAATCATTTTTGATTCCTTATCCGATTCTACTCGTATCTATCATTGGTGGGTTGCGGTGGAGCAATTAGTTATTTAGCGGGATTTAAGCTTGGTGCGGTTACCACGCAATACCCGATGCTAGTTACTCTCGGAGTCCTTTTTATTGAATGGGTCTTGATCGTCTTTTTGATTGTGCGATACCCAAGACCAAACGAGAGAAGTTGGACTCATGAAACATAAATTGATGTTGGCGACGTTATTGGGCTTATTACTGCATTCACAGAGTGTCATGGCTTCCAAAGATGCCGCTGACAGGGATCAGGATTGGGGCCAGTGGCAAGTGGTTGGCGAGGCTCAGCTGAGTTGGCTTTTTTTTGACGTTTATCGCTCACAATTGCTGGCGCCTCAGGGTATTTATCAAGTGTCTGACGATGTGTCTCCTCATCCGGTAGCGCTAAAAATTCAGTATCAGAGAGACATTAGTCGACAACAACTTTTGGATGCCACACTCGACCAGTGGGAAAAAATGGGTATTGATAAAAGCACAAGAAATCAGTGGATTGTCAAATTGTACGATATCTTTCCAAGTGTGTCTGACGGGCAGCAACTTATTTATGTTTCCGATGGGAAAACCGGAAAATTCTACTATCTCACCGAACAAAAGCCGCTACAGCTGGTGGGCTCCATTGACGATGAATCATTGAATGATGGATTCCTAAGTATTTGGCTATCTCCAAATAGTCAATACCCGAAACTTAGAGCACAACTTATAGGAATGAATAGATGACGTCGCTTCGTTGGTTATTATTGCCGCTTATATTTTTTCTGAGTGCATGCAGTGCAGACTTGTCAGACTATAAAAATAGTGAACCAAAATTTGATTTGTTCGGCTACTTCGAAGGAGACATTAAAGCGTGGGGAATGGTTCAAGACTATACGAAAAAGCAGAATCGACGTTTCGATGTTGCTATCGTCGGAACAGTGACGGACAACAAGCTCGTTTTAGTGGAAGATTTCGTGTTTGATGACGGGGAAACTGACCAGCGGATTTGGACGATTGAAAAGCTTCAAGACGGTTCATATCGAGGAGTCGCAGATGACATCGTTGGCGCTGCGACTGGCAGAGAAGAGGGTAACGCGCTGCAATGGCAATACGACTTTGAGCTAGACGTAGACGGCTCTACTTACACGGTAGCGTTTGACGACTGGTTATACCGCCAAGACGATAAACACGTCTTTAATCTCACTAGCATTAGAAAGTTCGGCGTAGAAGTGGGTACCATTACGCTATTTTTTCAAAAACAGTGACGTTGATGAACGACGTCATTGCCAGTGTGTATAGAGGTTAGCAATGAAAAAGGCTGCAATAATTGCAGCCTTTTTAGTGTTTGAACTGTTTAATGATTACAGCTTATCAGTAAGCTCGATGGCTTGACCGATATAGTTCGCTGGTGTCATTTGCTTCAAACGAGTTTTCTCTTCTTCAGGCAGTTCTAAACCATCGATGAAGCTACGCATAGCGTCGCCATCGACACGTTTACCACGTGTAAGCTCTTTTAGCTTTTCGTAAGGCTTCTCGATGCCGTAACGACGCATAACAGTTTGCACAGGCTCTGCAAGAACTTCCCAGTTTTTGTCTAACTCAGCAAGAAGTGCGTCACGGTTAACTTCAAGCTTACTAATGCCTTTTAGTGTCGACGTATAAGCGATGATCGCATAACCACAGCCAACACCTAGGTTACGAAGTACAGTAGAGTCAGTTAGGTCACGTTGCCAGCGAGAAATTGGCAGTTTTTGTGCCAAGTGAGCGAATACAGCATTAGCAAGACCTAGGTTACCTT
>ASHK01001031.1 GCA_000695745.1 Vibrio madracius
CATACAGGTGGTCACCCAATCAAACTAGAAGCAGAAACGATTGAGCAAATCGCAGCGCTAAGCGCGCCACTTGATGTTGAGATTTTCATCTCATTATCATGCCAAAACTGTCCAGAAGTCGTGCAAGCGTTCAACATGATGGCAGCGATCAACCCATTGATTAACGTGACGATGATAGACGGTGCAGCGTTCCAAGACGAAGTGAAGCAGCGTGATATTATGGCAGTACCAAGTGTTTTCATTAATGGTGAGCTGTTTGGTCAAGGTCGCATGTCACTCAATGAAATCCTAAATAAAGTCGATACAGGTGCTGCTGAGAAAAAAGCGAGCCAACTTAATGACACCGCACCATTTGACGTTCTTGTCGTAGGTGGTGGTCCTGCGGGTTCTTCTGCGGCAATTTATGCAGCTCGTAAAGGTATTCGTACTGGTGTTGTTGCTGATCGCTTTGGTGGTCAGGTAATGGATACGATGGCAATCGAGAACTTTATCTCAGTAAAAGCAACCACTGGCCCGAAATTGGTGGCAAGCCTTGAAGAGCATGTCAAAGAGTACGGTGTTGAAGTGATTACTGAGCAGCGCGCGGCAACGATCATTGACGCTCAAGATACCGAAGATGGCTACACACATGTCGTGTTAGAAAGCGGCGCCGTATTGAAGGCTCGTTCCGTGATTACTAGTACTGGTGCACGCTGGCGTGAAATGAACGTACCAGGTGAGCAAGAATATCGTAACAAAGGTGTGGCTTACTGCCCTCACTGTGATGGTCCACTATTTAAAGGCAAACGTACCGCGGTTATCGGTGGTGGTAACTCTGGTATCGAAGCGGCCATCGACCTTGCGGGTATTGTGGAACACGTAACGGTTTTAGAGTTTGCTGATACACTTCGCGCTGACCAAGTGCTTATTGACAAAGCAAACAGCATGGCGAATATCGATATCATCACAATGGCACAAACGACAGAAGTTTTAGGTGATGGTACACGTGTTACAGGTCTTGAATATAAAGATCGCAACACGGATGAAATTAAACGTATTGAACTCGCTGGTATCTTTGTACAAATTGGTCTCGTCCCTAACAGCGAATGGTTGAAAGGCACAAAAGTGGAGTTGTCACCTCGCGGAGAAATTGAAGTAGATGCTCACGGCGCGACAAGCATGAAAGGTGTGTTTGCAGCAGGTGACGTGACAACCGTTCCATACAAGCAAATCATCATTGCAATGGGTGAAGGCGCAAAAGCAAGTTTGGGCGCATTTGATTTCTTGATTCGCAATCCGGCGCCAACTAAACAAGCCGAAGTTGCGTAAATAGATTAAACAAAATGCTAAAGCCGCTCTAATTTTAGAGCGGCTTCAGACTGCTGACAAAGGTCTAGCTTTCGAGCTAGACCTTTGATCTAATAGGGGTATCGAATATG
>ASHK01001032.1 GCA_000695745.1 Vibrio madracius
TGCGTCAAGGTGAAATGAAATAAATGGCAGTGAATTAGTCATAAGGTATTGATTTATTTGGATGCGACTGGATAATTATATCGTTTTATAAACTAAAATGTAAGGAATTAATATGAAAGCGTTGAAGTTCGCAATGGCAGTGGCCATCGCATTGGTTGTCGTAGGTTGTGGACGTGTTAAACCTGTACTCAACTTTGAGAATGAGCCAGTAACTTACGATCTTACAGCATCGCAAGTGAAATCAGCTATCACAGAAGCGGCAACGGAGCGCGGTTGGGTAATCACTGAGCCTGAAGCTGGGGTTTTGAAAGCAACAATTTTGGTTCGTAGCCATGAAGCTGAAGCGAAAATTCCTTATACCAACAAGTTCTACTCTATCACTTATGTCAGTTCGAAGAACTTAAAAGCAGCCAATGGAGAAATCCATAGAAATTACAATCGCTGGATCAACAATTTGAATACTGATATAAGAAAGCAACTTTCGGCTGTGGCAACAGCGTCAAAATAATTGAACAGAACAACCACCAGGAATTGATGTGTCAAAACAAAATATTGATCCATACAATGCATTTGAAGCAAAGACAGCGGCTCAAGAGCTGTCTTTTGCGCCAATTGTGTTTCAGGCCGCTCGCACTTTACGAGATCTAGGGATTTTAGCTGAGCTCGATAAAGCGGGGGAGCAGGGACTCAGTGCTCCTGAAATCGCCCAAGCAACCGGTGTTTCTGAGTATGGTGTCAAAGTACTCCTCGACATGGCGATCAGTGCTCATATCGTGTTGTGGAACAAACCTAACTATTCACTAGCGAATATGGGCTTTCTTCCTGCTTCATGACGGTATGACGCAGGCGAACATGGATTTCACCGCTGACGTGTGTTACGCCGCCATGATGCATTTGACGGAATCGATTAAAGAAGGCAAACCTGCGGGTTTGAAAGAACTTGGCGAATGGGAAACGATCTATCAAGGCTTATCTCAGTTACCAGAGAAAGCAAAGGAGAGTTGGTTCAAGTTTGATCATTTCTACTCGGACAGATCGTTCCCTATTTTGTTGAAAGAAGTGTTTAGTCAAGAGCCGAAGCACATCGTGGACATCGGTGGGAACACAGGTAAATGGGCAATGCAGTGCTGTGGTTACAATAGCGATGTTGAAGTCACGATTGTCGATTTGCCTCAACAGCTGAATGTGGCAATGAAGAATGTCGCAGACAAAGGGTTTGCAGAGCGCGTTCATCCGTTTCCTGCCAACATGTTGGACAAGTCTCAAGCGTTGCCTGAAAAAGCAGATGTTTGGTGGATGAGCCAATTCTTAGATTGCTTTTCGCCGATGGAGATTTTAACGATTCTAAGAAACGTTCGCTCGCAGCTTACCCCAGATTCAACCGTCTATATTCTTGAGCTGTTTTGGGATGCACAGAAATACGATGCAGCCTCGTTTAGTCTCAACGCAACCTCTTTGTATTTCACCTGTTTAGCCAATGGCAATAGCCGTTTCTATCGCAGTGAAGACTTTCTAGAAATTGTCGAAGAATCAGGGTTAGAGGTCGTAGAGCGCACCGACGATATTGGCTTAGGACATACTTTACTGAAGCTAAAAATGAAGTCGTAACGTTATCGACTCATAGACCGCGATGTTTTGGTGACAATACAAAAAGCCCAGCTATCAAGCTGGGCTTTTTATGTCTATGATGGTCGCTATCGTTAGTTGCGAATAATCATCTGCTCACGCTCAGGGCCAACGGAAACCATGCGTACAGGCACGCCCATTAAGCTCTCGATACGCGTTACGTAGTCTTGCGCGGCTTTAGGTAACTGCTCAAAGGTGCGACAGCCTGTGATGTCTTCATCCCATCCTTCCATTTGCTCATAGACTGGCGCTAGTGCAGCCGTTTGAGGCCAGATAGGGTTCTCTGTATGTTCACCGTCGTAAGCGACGCAAATCTTCAAATCTTTTAAGCCAGTCAAACAGTCGATCTTGGTCAGTGCGATCTCTGTTGCTGCTTGCAGTTCAACACCATTTTTCGTCGCTACTGCATCAAAGAAACCCATATCACGTGGGCGACCTGTTGTTGCGCCAAACTCGTTTGCGCTTTCACGGAAGCTATCTTGCTCTTCCATCGCCGTTACCAATGTGCCTGTACCCACTGACGAACTGAATGCTTTCGCTAC
>ASHK01001033.1 GCA_000695745.1 Vibrio madracius
TCCATTTAGCATCGATACCCTCTTGTTTTCCCTGTATCAGTTGATTTTTGGTTTCCTCGTTGCTTCGCCGTTATGCTCTTCTTCACTATTTTTTCCATTGCAGGACAAGCTATTTCGATGCAGATGGGACTAGCGATGGCAGTGATGAATGATCCAGCCAATGGCATCAGTATCGCCATTATTGGACGGATTATGTTTATCACCTCAATGCTACTGTTTCTATCCCTTGATGCGCATTTGGTGGTGCTGTTGGTGTTCAAAGAGAGCTTTACCTATTGGCCGCTTGACTCCACTTTCCCTTTCAGCAGTATCGATTATGTACTCAAAATGGTGTCGTGGATGTTTGCGACAGGTTTACTCGTGGCGGTGCCTGCGATAGTGGTGATGCTGCTTAGTAACATCACTTTTGGCTGATGAATAAAGCGGCCCCTTCCCTAAACGTGTTTGCACTTGGTTTTCCAATGACCATGTTACTGGGCTTATTTGCGCTAATGGCATCCTTAACAGGTATTGGCGATCACTACTTTGATTTAGTTCTGGAGCTTAACCAACACCTGCATTACATGTTGAGGCTACCTAATGTCTGAGCATCAAGATTCGGGCGATAAAAGTGAACAGCCCAGCCAACATAAACTCTCCAAAGCTCGCAGAGAGGGACAAGTTCCGCGTGCCAAAGAGTTTGTCTCTTCTGTCACCCTTATCAGCGTGGTGGCCTATTACGTCCTGAATATCGATATGATTAAGCAAACATTTATTGAGCTGTTCTTAGTCAGTTTTCAATTCGATACTCAAACCATCAGCCATTGGATGACTTCGGTCGAACTGTTAGGCACCGCCCTTTTTCCATGGTGATGTTGTTTTTTCCGCTATTGATTTACCAAATTATCGCCGCCATATTTGGCTCTACTTTATTGGGAGGGTGGATTTTCAGCCTTCACTACTAACGCCCAAGCTTGAAAAAATCAGTCCGATAAAAGGTATAAAGCGTATTTTCTCAACACAGTCCGTGGTGGAGCTGTTTAAAAATGTGTTTAAGGTAACGCTGTTTTTCAGTTTGTTGTACTGGGTGATTTCCAGCTATATCTCCGTCATCACTAACCTGGTAAGTGCCCACTTTGATACTGTGGTGTTCACTGTCGCTACGATTACCATAGAGTACCTTGGTTACTTGCTGCTTATTGTTCTGATATTTGGCCTTTTTGACTTCCCCTATCAGCGTCATGAATTTACTAAGCAAATGAAGATGACTAAACAAGAGGTAAAAGATGAGCATAAGGAGCAAGAGGGGCGCCCAGAAGTGAAGGCGCGAATCCGACAAATCCAAACTCAAAATGCCAAACGAGGTGCCAATGAAAGAGTGCCAAAAGCCAATGTGGTGCTCACTAACCCTACGCAATATGCCGTCGCCTTGATTTATGATTTGACTCAGGCCGAAGCGCCATTTGTTGTTGCGAAAGGCAAAGATGAAGTGGCGGTATACATTCGTGAATTGGCAGCGAAACACAGTGTTGAAGTGGTGGAAAGTGCTGAGCTTACTCGAGCTATTTACAATACGACCCAAGTTGACCAAATGGTGCCTAATCAATTGTTTGTAGCCATCGCTCACATTCTTACCTACGTTAACCAACTGAAAGCATGGCGCCAAGGACAAAGAAGCAAGCCAAATGGCTTGCCTCGTTTCGATATCCCTAAGGTTTGGTCTGATCCTAATGAACAGGCTGAGTAACCGTCTCTAATCTGACCGCTGACACTTTAAACTCAGGTATTTTGGCGTAAGGATCCGTAGCGGTATTGGTTAGCTTGTTCGCCGCAGACTCGGCAAAGTGGAACGGCACAAATACCACACCTTGCTGCATTCGCTTCGTGACAAAAGCAGGCGCACTAATTTCACCACGGCGTGACACCAGTTTCACGGTCTCACCATTAGCAATGCCTAATCGCTCAGCCTCTTCCACACTCACCATAATGCGTGGCCCTGCAAGATTGTCTAACCCTTTAGTTTTACGAGTCATGGTACCTGTGTGGAACTGTTCTAGAAGAC
>ASHK01001034.1 GCA_000695745.1 Vibrio madracius
ATTACCGAATACTTTGCCCGTGTTCCTGCTACCTGACATCCCATTTAACTTGGAAACGCTGCAGATCATCTTCCCCTATTCACTTGCGTTAGCCGTTGTTGGCGTGCTGGAGTCACTAATGACCGCTACCATCATTGATGATTTTACCGATTCCACAAGTGATAAGAACAAGGAGTGTAAAGGTCAGGGTATTGCCAACATAGTGTCTGGATTACTGGGCGGCATGGCAGGCTGTGCCATGATTGGCCAGTCAATGGTTAACATGAAATCAGGAGGAAGAACTCGACTTTCCACCTTATTTGCCGGTGTTGCATTGCTGGTTATGGTGGTTTTTCTCGGCGATTTCTTAAAACAAATCCCGATGGCGGCACTGGTTGCCGTCATGATCATGGTCTCCATCTCTACCTTTTCGTGGAAATCATTGGTCGAGATAAAGCATCACCCACTTCAATCCAATGTGATCATGCTCGCGACAGTCGTCTCTGTGGTTATGACACATAACCTCGCTATCGGTGTACTGGTTGGGGTACTGTTGGCCTCCGTTTTTTACGCCAATGCCAGTATTTCAATCATGAATGTTATAGATGAAGTCATTGTTGATGGGGAGCACATCACCACAAGGTCCATGGACAGATCTTCTTTGCTTCTGCTTATGACTTCGTTGACATGTTCAGTTATAACAATGAGCACCCTATAGTCACAATCGATTTATCAGACGCCCATTTTTGGGACATTACCGCTGTCGACGCCTTGGATAGAGTCGTTCTGCGTTTCTCCAAACTTGGCAATCAAGTCGAGGTCGTTGGAATGAATCCACAAACCCAAGCTCTGGTCGAAAAATACGGTAAATATGACAACCCTAATTTTTTAACCATGACATTTGGTCACTAATCACGGATAGGAGAATTCACAATGAGCTTGCGTTATGACGAAGAACTCGCTGCCTATTTCGGTGATGATGATATGAAGTTAGATAGACTTTTGTACCTGATGGAGCAAACGAGAAGATACGAGTCTAGGTTGTACTGGATGAAACTGAAAGTGATGATGTGGGGTATTGCCATTCCTTCGGTGTTGTCTGTTATTGCACTGATCGTGGCGCTCAACCACTAGTGAACTAATCCTTCATTACCATCATTGAGCTACGTTTAGGTTAGCTGAAAAAGGCTAACCTATTACGTGACACAAGGCGCGGCCTTATTCACGCTCACATCGCATTCACCACACCATCAATCTTCAAAAATAAGATAGGCTCGCCCGTTATGGTCAAGTTTTTGAACCGTCGTCTTGTAAACCGAGTTGATGTTCTCAACCGTCAAGACATCTTGGCTACTCCCCACAGCTTCAAGTACACCATTGTTTAGTAACACGACATTGTCAGCCCTAGTTAACGTCACGTTGAGGTCGTGATTTGCCACAATAACGGTTGTACCTTGACTGGTGACAAGCTCGATAAGTCGATGAAGGTACTTTTCCTGGCCAATATCCAGTGGCGCCGCTGGCTCATCCAAAATCAAGTACTGTGCTAGTGGGTTGATAGGTTTCCATACTTGTAGGCAACATGCCGCTAACCGCACTCGCTGCCACTCCCCGCCAGATAAATGATGGACTGTACGACTCAACATCGTATCCAGATTCAACAGTTCAACAATGGATAAAATGGCGCTATTTACCTCTACACTATCATCTCTACAACTGGCAGGAATGGATAACGAAAGAAACTGATAAACAGGCATATTGAACGCCGGGCGAGCGGATTGACTGAGATAGGCGCGAGTTAAGGCAATATCAGGAAGAGACAATGTCGACAGCGATGTCCCTTCAATAACAATATCACCTTGATAATCAATCACCCCAGCTAAGGCAGCAAGCAATGTGCTTTTACCGCTCCCGTTAGGACCTATGACGTGTGTGAGTTGCCTTTAGGGATAGTGATCGTCAATGGTAGTAATCGAGTACCAATCGCTAAATTATGAACTTGAATCATGACTCTTCACCAACATCCAAATAAAGATTGGCGCGCCTATTGTCGTCGTCATCACTCCAACGGGTAGCTCAGCAGAATCTAACACCACCCTTGCAAGTATGTCAGAGATCACCAACAAGGTGGCCCCAGTTACCGCAGACAATGGCAACAAATAGCGGTTTTCAGTACCAAAAGCTAAACGCAGAAGATGCGGAACAACCAAGCCAACAAAGCTAATCACCCCCCCTAACGCAACTGAACCTCCGACCAAAAGCGATACACAAAGGATAAGTTGCCAGCGTACTCGGTTGACGTCCACGCCTAATTGTTTGGCGTGCACTTCCCCTACCATCAACTTATCAAGAACCCTACCTTGTAGGCATAGCCATACACCGATTGGCATCATGAGTATCGTAAGCACGTGCTGGTACCAACTCACTCCACCAACGCTTCCCATCAGCCAGTACATTAACTGACGAATGCTTAAATCGTCACTGAAATAGAACGCCCACGTTACGACGGCACTCGATAGGATCCCAAGCGCAACACCCACTAACAACAGCCGCGTTGTTGTCAGTCTCATGCTTTTTGCCATACTCACCAAAATGATGGTGAAACCAAGCGCCCCCAAGACCCCAGCAAGCATAAAGCCGAGTGGTGTTGCTGCTGCAGGAAACGCGAACAAAATGATCACCATCCCTAAACTGGCACCGCCTGAAATTCCAAGAACGCCAGGTTCGGCAAGGACATTACCTAACAAGACCTGCAGTGAGGCTCCAGAGAGCGCCAACGCGGCACCGATTGCTGCTGCGGCAAGCAATCTTGGTAAACGCAAATCATAAAGAAGACGTGACTCAAGCGAGGTCTGGGGTGAAAAGTTGATAAGAAGCTCTCCAACCGAGAGGTGAAGTAGCGCAGAAACAACTAAGACGCCGGTCATCGCAATAATTAAATAGCGCCAGCGTCTTTGGTTTTGATTCAGTAACTGATTGAATTCCATTTGAGAAGCATAACAGCGGCGATACAGAACGCCACTGTTTTTCGATCAATCGTAGACCAGTTGGTCATCCTCATAGCGGGTTGCCACTTTTACCACCATTAAGGCGGCTCGTTGTCCTACAACCACTTTTCGATTCGGGAAAACAATAGCCTCATGATCGTTCTTTGCCATTAGCGGTTTATCACCATCATGACCGAAAACTTCACCATGTTTAAACTCGGTAAAGTTCTCAACATCATCGTCAAACAAGAAGTCAAAGTCGTCATGATGACGAATAACAGTTCGAGAAACACGATAGATAATCGGCTGTTTGGCCAAGTGCTCTGGTGTTTCTTGTGAAAGTAAGTCACGAGTTGCCAGATCAAATGCCAACAGTTTTTCTAAGTCGTTTTCACCAATTCGGGCGACGCGACCAAGCTCCATTGTTAACGCTTGTGCACCGTAATTCTCCGCAGAGAACCAACTAAAGGTACTCGATGGCGCATTCGATAACAGTACCGCATCCATATGCGCACTGGCTACATAGTCAAACAGCGCTTTACTTCTTACCGCGTGTCTTGAACGAGGACTCACAACAAAAGAAATAGTGTTTGGATTCACGAATCGCGCAATGTAAGTCCAAATGCCAGCGGCAGGATTCGTCAGTGCCTTGATAAAACTTATCGACCAATGCGCGTAGGTGTTTTGCAATCGCTACTTCCCTATTCACAGAATGTGGCTTGTTGCCAAACAGTCGGTTTAAGTTCTCATCAATAAAACGAGTAAAACGGTTCGTCGCTTCTGGGTGGGCAATGATAAATAAGCAACGAGCATTCAGCTTCAAAAAGCCAGACTCAATGTCCTCCACCATTTTACTGACCAGTTCCATGGGTGCCGTTTCGTCACCATGGATTCCACATGAAATGATGATGTGTTTACTGTCTTTATCTAGATGTTTTGGGGTAACTTCTAACACCCCACGATAACTCAGTTCCATTTTCACTCCATCTGGAGTGCTCAGCGATTTTGCAGTGAACTCAGTTTCGGTTTCCAATGTATCTTTCAGAAATGACTGGCGAAAAAGCGATTTCGTCATGCGCTGCTCCCTATCTAACAGCGGTATGGTAATGAAACATTCAATAAATTTATACGGATATGATCGCGTTTATCGAAGTAAGTCTCGTAACTTTAAGGCAAAAC
>ASHK01001035.1 GCA_000695745.1 Vibrio madracius
TTCATTGTGGTCATAAAATTGCGGCTTCTTTGAGCGGATTCATTATTCACTGAGTGACGTGAGTAGTCTTTTCATACCGGATTCGTCCAAGTATTCCATCTGACTTTTTAGTGGCGCGTAAATATTGATACGCCGTTATGAGTTTACGATGCTGGAAAATGTCCTTCTTCGCTAAGCGAGTACCAATAACAGTATCATAGGCCAATTGGTAGGCATCCATGTCAACGACTTCAGCTTGACGGTACAGGTATCCGCAGCCCGTTGCTAACCATTCAAGTGAGCAATTGGCTTTCATGGCGATTTGATTAGCTTTTGCTAAGCTTGGTTCACTACCTTTTAAGTATTTGCGAATGAGTGCTTCTGATAACTCGACACGTCGGGCAAAACCACTAACACTCTCTTGTCCAATCAATTCTTCTAGTCTGTCTGCAAAGCTCACAACTTCGTACTCTAGTTCGTTTTTTCGAAGTTTACCCGTTGAGAGCTAAGTAAAACAAGCATAGGATGTTGGCAGACTTAAATAAGGAGATAACCAATGGTTTCGAATGTTACAGCTGTTTCGAAAGTGACAATGGCGCCAAATGGACCAGAGTTTTCAGAACTGGTTCAGGGGTATTGGCGATTAGCCGATTGGGGAATGACACCGCAACAACGTCTGACCTTCCTTAAGCAGCATATTGAACTAGGCGTGACCACGGTTGATCATGCTGATATCTACGGTAACTACGAGTGCGAACGTTTGTTTGGCGAAGCGTTGGCTCTGGATAGTTCAGTCCGTGAACAGATTCAAATCGTTTCTAAGTGCGACATCAAGCTATGTTCAGATAAACATCCAGATCGCAAGATTAACCATTACGATACCAGTGCAAAGCACATTTATGAGTCCGTTGATAACTCGTTGCAGCGCTTGGGAGTAAATGAACTGGACGTGCTACTTATTCATCGTCCGGATGTTCTGATGGATGCCGATGAAGTGGCTGATGCGTTTAATGAACTATATAAGATTGGTAAGGTCAAACACTTTGGTGTTTCAAACTTTTCGCCACGTCAGTTTGAATTATTGCAATCACGTTTGAGCAAACCTTTTAGTGACCAACCAAGTGGAAATTAACCCACTTAATTTTGACGTCGCTCATGACGGTACGCTCGATCAGTTACAACAACTTCGTGTATTGCCAATGGCGTGGTCAACGCTTGCTGGTGGAGAGATCTTCAGTGGCAAATCGGAACAAGCAACGCGAGTACGTGCAGAGCTGGAAGCGATCCGTAATGAAGTAGGTGCGGCAAGCATCGATCAAGTGATTTACGCTTGGGTAAAACGCCTTCCATCAAAACCATTGCCGATTATTGGATCTGGCAAGATTGAGCGTGTTAAAGCAGCTGTCGCTTCTCTTGAGATCGAATTAACGCGCGAGCAGTGGTTCCGAGTTTGGGTTGCATCTAACGGTCACGGTGTGCCATAGAGAGCTCAAGTAGGCTTGTATCATGACAAAGACCTTGCCGTTGTTGACCGCAAGGTTTTTTTCTACTTATCGATAACTTTTCGTGAAATCTATTTAGTGATACATATTCTGACAGAACTAAGTGTTTATTCTCACTCGATGTGATGTTATAACATAACAATTGTTATTTTAGTTTTTTGTCCTCTTATGAAGTCTTCACGATACTTGTTGTTGGCTATTGCCGTTGTT
>ASHK01001036.1 GCA_000695745.1 Vibrio madracius
AATCTCCTGTCATTTTGAAACGCAAATAGTCTTTAGGCAGCAGTACCTTATCGACTTTTGCAAACACTTCAGGCTCGTGGTTTGCCACCCATTTTAGCTTCGGTGCCGTAAAGCCAGGCATCATAATATTACCGGTAATATCACGAGAGTTTGGCACTGCCGCTTCAAGCTCTTTACATTCCGCTTCACAGCGTCCATCGTTCCATAAGATGCTGGTCTTAATACGTCTCCATTTGCATCAAGAAGCGTCGCACCGTGCATTTGTCCAGATAGACCAATCGCAATAACATCACTCAGATTGACTGAGGCTTTGAGACCATTAATAGATTCACATGTCGCTTCCCACCAAGCGCTAGGATCTTGCTCCGACCATAATGGCTTTGGGCGCGATACCTCCAAAGAAACGGTACAAGAAGCAATGATCTCACCTTGCTCCGTCATCGCGATAGACTTAACTCCGGACGTGCCTAAGTCGATACCTATATACATATTTGTTTCCTTTAACTTCTCATATTTCGTTACGCGATCAGACTTGCATTATTCCGCATAGCCTATTGCGTCTAATCTGTATTCAGTATCTGCCTAGTAAGCGTGTCAAACAATTATGTTTTTTACAGGTGAATTCACGGATTTCACGAGTGAGTCTGAGATCACACCACGCGCAGCGAGTCGCTGATAAACTCAATTTCGAAACTGATAACACCATTAATAAAAATCAGGCACCATGGATAAACGTTTTCGAATTACGCTGCTATTTAATGCCAATAAGGTCTATGACCGAGAGGTCATCGAAGGTATTGGTGAATACCTACAAGCATCTCAATGCGATTGGGATATTTTTCTTGAGGAGGAATTCACAACTCACCTAGATAACTTTCATAACTGGAAAGGCGATGGCGTCATCGCTGACTTCGACAACCCCAAAATTGCGGAACTGCTAAAAGATTCAGATATACCGGTTGTTGGCGTAGGCGGATCTTATGAGAAAGATGAAGACTACCCAGATATTCCTTATGTTGCTACCGATAATCAAGCACTCGTCGAGCTGGCATACCAACATTTAAGGGAAAAAGGGTTAGAAAACTTCGCCTTTTACGGCAAGCCACATGACAAGTGCAACCGCTGGGCGCACGAGCGCGAGAAAGCCTTCTCAAATATTGTCAAAAAAGAGGGTTACACAGGTTCAATTTATCGAGGTAGTGAGACCAACTCTAGAACCTGGACCTACGATATGAATCGGTTGGCGGATTGGCTACAGCGCTACCCACCCCAACAGGAATTATTGCCGTTACTGACTCACGAGCGCGTCACCTATTACAGGTATGTCAGCACCTCAACATCATGGTGCCAGACAAAGTTTCCGTTATTGGCATCGACAACGAGGAACTTGCACGATACCTCACGCGAGTATCATTGAGCTCTGTAGGGCAAGGCACCAAACAGATGGGTTATCGTGCGGCTAAGATGCTTCATCGTCTGCTTGATGCCAAAGACAAAGACGAGACAGCTAACCCAAACCAAGTATTGAAACATGCCCGAGTTATGGTTCCACCAACTCAGGTATTCGAACGTCAAAGTACTGACTATCAAGCGCTAAAAGATACCTATGTTATTCAAGCCATGCACTTTATTCGCCACAATGCCTGCAAAGGGATTAAAGTTGATCAAGTGCTAAGCTATGTGGGTATCTCTCGCTCTAATATGGAGGCGAGATTTAAAGCGGAGCGTGGACACTCAATCCATCAAGAAATCCACAACTCCAAGCTCAAGCGTGCATGCAACCTGCTTGGCAACACTGAACTACCGATAGTCGAGATTGCCGAGTTGTGTGGTTACCCTTCACTGCAGTATATGTACACAGTCTTCAAAAAGAACTTGGACCAAACTCCAAAAGAATACCGAGAGGCGTCTATCAGTACGGCCGACTAAACCCGCCTATGCCTCCCATTAGCCAATAGCCCCGTATCATAGCGGGGCTTTGTTTTTGCTTGACTATGAGCTAACCAATATCCATCGCCTAATCTTCCTAATAATCCCTAACCCGCAACTATTTTCGTTAACTCGCTCTCTTTTTACTCTCTTTACACAACATTGAGGTCTATCGCCTTCACACATCACTCTGTCGTCCTATCTTCAAACTTCTAGATACTGCCTATGATGCGACTTGGAGTAGAAACAAAAACAAAACCAACACAAGTGGCACCCTCGTCCACTCAGTGTTCACCTACGTTTGTCTATGTAGTACATCAAACCTCACTGCCTTTGGTTACCACGTAGTGTTGATACCCCTAACTCAACGTGAACTCATTTTATCTATAAGGAAAAAGATATGAACAAGCCTTCTCTTGGTCTCTGCCTAGCATTAGGCTAGCGACAGGCAGCGCGAGCGCCGTAACAGAGATACGTTACGATTGTTGGCCAAACCATGATAAAACCATCGGTAATGAAGACATCATGGCGGAGTTCCATAAACAAAATCCAGATATCAAAATTAAAGTGCTTTCAAATAACTGGGTAGATCATCACAACAAACTCACAACTGCATTAGCAACAGGAAGCGGGGCCGGTGACTTGGTTTGTGTCGATACCGAGCAAATTGGTCCCATCGTGAACAGCGGTGGTTTCGCCAACCTCACCAAAGAATTTAATGCATCCAAAGACAAGCCTCTATTTGCACAATTTGCTTGGACTCAAGGTCAAGGCATGGATGGCA
>ASHK01001037.1 GCA_000695745.1 Vibrio madracius
TGCTGKTTTTGAGGAAGATAATCAAAACCGATGCTTTGCTCTGTGAAGCGAGTCATGAAGTTTACGTTGGCTGCCTGGCAAAAAGAACTCGATAGCTATGGTATCACCGTAGAGCTTGTTAACCATGCTAGTCGCGATGTTGTATTAGTTGATAGCTGTGATTTGGATATCATATTTAATTCGATTTTAGCGAATGCAATGAGACGTCTAGTACGTGGTCAAACTCTCCGTATAGTGTTAGATGACGATAGCACCAAACTCAGTGTTTGTTTTGAAGACAGTGGGCTGCCATTGCCCAACTTTAGTGAAAGTAGTGCGACTCAACGTGATGACATCACCGTGAATCAACTGGACTTTAGTCCCAGCAGCCTTCCATTCCATATTCACCACTCTGGTGGAGAATTAAAACCGGTTGAACGTAATGGGCGAAATAGAATAACCATGCGTTGGACACTCTCGTGTGAGGACTCGCTAACGAGTTCAAACGAAAAGAGGTCAAGAGCGAAACCGAATACAGAACTTGAGACGTCTGCGATTGAAGCAAAGAGTGATAAGTACGAAAGCTGGAAACGGCAAGTCACCCAATTAGTGTCGGCACATTTTAGTGATCCGGATTTCAGTACAGCATTGGCAGCGAAATCTTTGTTTATCTCCGAACGTAGTTTTCAACGTCGTTTTAAGTCGCTGTTCGGTGCGACATTTACTGATTATTTGACCGACGTGAGAATGGAAAAGGCGTGCGAGATGTTGCTGCAAGGTGAGAAAGTCGCGGATGTGGCGTTCTCATGTGGCTTCAATGACCCGTCATATTTCTCACAACGTTTCAAACTCTATTTTGGCTTACCTCCTTCCAAGTTTGCCTCCTTGGATGTGGAAGAAGCCGGCGATTAAAGTTCGAAAAATTGGTAAAAAGCCCGTTGTTTTTGGCGTTCGACTTCGAGGTTCGTGAGCTGAAAACGAATATGATCGCCAGGCTTCAACTGACCCAGTTTGGTAGATCTCTAAACGCAACCGTACCGAGTTTTTTGTAGCCACCTAAGGTTTGCCTATCCTGCAATAAGATAATGGGTTTCCCGTCGGCAGGAATTTGCACCGCACCACAGACAATCCCTTCAGATATAATGGACCCAATATTAGAGGACGAGCTTAAGGCAGTATTGCTGTTTTCAAGTCGTATCCCCATACGATTGCTGTTGGTGGAGATGCAATAACGAGAAGATAGGATCTCCTGGACTACCTCAGCGGGTAATTGTTGATACTGAAAGGTTGGAATGAGCCTTAGCAAACACTCTGAATGGTAGTGGGGAATAACGGATTGAGGGATGTGAATGAGCTTGGTTTGGTCGTTACTTTCTATCGTCAGTGTGTCGCCCATTGTAAGTGGCTTTCCCTCTTCTAGCCCCCCTAGCTGGTTTCTCTCAACCGTAGCGACGCTACCTAAACATGAGGGTAACTTGAACGCTCCCCGCACTGACAGATA
>ASHK01001038.1 GCA_000695745.1 Vibrio madracius
ACATACGATCATGACAAATAATGATAAACAAACTCGATATGTGTATGTGCAGTGGGTAACGGAACCAACTTTTGTTCTCGTTATCGATATCCATTTCATGCCCTAAAACTAATTAACTGATAATTAATAATAGGTTAGGTCACGGATTTTAGTAGTTTAACTTATGATGTATTTAGCAATATCCACTTCGTCGATTTGCTCCGCATCGATATAGGCTTGGGCATACTCAAGATACACACCAGACGTTAAAAACAGTGTAAACAACGCTGGATCTAAATGTTCGTCTTTCACCATGTAACTCATAATTCTAATGGCTTCAGACAGTTTTTTAGCCTTCTTGTACGGTCTATCGCAACTTGTTAATGCTTCAAAAACGTCTGCTATCGCCATCGCACGAGCCGGAAGCGGGAGTTCACCAGCCTTTAGCCCCAGAGGGTAACCGGTTCCATTCATTTTTTCATGATGACTGCCCGCCAGTAATGGCACATTCTTCATGTTTCTAGGAAATGGCAGACTCTCCAACATTTTGAGTGTCTCTATCATGTGACTGTTAATGATATAACGCTCTTCACGGTTCAACGTTCCCTTACGAATCGATAAGTTATACATCTCACCTTGGTTGTTTTGATGCTCACCAGCTTTGAGAACAAAACGTTCTTCTCTCAACGGCTCTTTCTCCCAAGCGACTAAGTGTGAAGGGTTATC
This sequence comes from Vibrio madracius, assembly GCA_000695745.1. GTDB lineage: Bacteria > Pseudomonadota > Gammaproteobacteria > Enterobacterales > Vibrionaceae > Vibrio > Vibrio madracius. Next base: position 706 of record ASHK01001038.1, read on the forward strand.
TGCTAATAACGAGACCGGTTTACCGGGGATAAAGTCTTTATCGGAGTATCGCGCTAACTCTTCCCATGAGAGACCCAGTGTTGGGTTGATCGTTGGCTGCCACGTTCGGTTTGCTATGGCTTCAAGACTGGCGACTTTTTTGTCATCTAAGAATTCAGAGCCAAGGTTGATGTCAGCGATCAGTGCAAACTCATCATCTAACTGTTTTTGTGCCACTCTGATTTTTTCAATATCTTCTGGCGCTAATTGACCATCTAATTTGGCACGATACACCGCAATTTCCACATCACGCTTTAATACTTCAAAGCGGGTTCTCACTTCATGGATACGATTGTAAATCGTCTCCAACTTGGTCGATTTATCAATGATGTGTTCTGGTGTTGTCACTTTTCCGCAATCATGCAACCACGCGGCGATATGCAGTTCTTGCCACTGCTCTTGGCTCATCGAGAATTCAGCGAAAATCCCATGGTCAGAGTCTTGAGCGGCTTGCGTCAGCATTTCCGTTAGAACAGGCACGCGCT
>ASHK01001039.1 GCA_000695745.1 Vibrio madracius
CTTAGAACTTGCAAAGCCTCCCAATAGTGCTTGTCTCACACGCGCTGGATCGGCACCGGCTTTCGATGCAAAAACAAGAGCTTCAGACACTGCCTCAATATTAAGTGCGACAATGATTTGGTTGGCGACTTTACATGTTTGGCCTGCGCCACTATCGCCTACAAGCGTGATGTTTTTGCCTAGTTTTTCAAACAGTGGGCGAGCTTGATCAAATGCTTCTTGGTCGCCGCCGACCATAATGCTTAGTGTGGCGTTGATTGCTCCCACTTCACCGCCAGATACTGGCGCATCGAGATACTGTGCACCACTTTCTTTGATGCGTTTAGCAAATGACTTCGTCGCAATTGGCGAAATTGAACTCATATCGATTACCAACTTTTGAGACGAACTTGCCGCTAACCCCTCTTCCACTCCGCTCGTTCCAAATAATACGTCTTCCACTTGTGGCGTATTTGGCACCATCAGAATGATAACCTCAGCGAGCTCAGTCGCTTCTTTCGGTGAGTGACATACTGTTGCGCCGCGAGTAACCAGTTCAGCCGGTGGAGCATTGAAGTGATCCGACAATACCAATTCGTAACCTGCCGTTTGCAGATTTTTAGCCATTGGCTGGCCCATAATTCCGGTACCGATGAATGCAATTTTCATGATGTGTTCTCCTTAACGTATCGAATTATTGAAAAGCGTTTAACCAAGAAAGACCTTCTTCAGTGGTCGTCTTCGGTTTGTATTCACAGCCCACCCAACCTTGGTAGCCCATTGCGTCAAGTTCTCTCAATACAAAGTCATAATTGATTTCACCGGTACCTGGTTCATGACGCCCGGGTTGTCAGCCAATTGAATGTGAGAAATTTGCGATAAGTTATTGGTGATGGTCGGAATTAAGTCGCCTTCCATAATTTGCATGTGATAGATATCGTATTGAACCGATAGGTTCGCACTACCGACTTCTTCAATAATGGATTTCGCTTGTTCTGTGGTATTCAAGAAGAAGCCTGGAATATCACGCGTATTAATCGCCTCAATCACCAGCTTGATGCCTGCCGCTTCCAGTTGCTGAGCAGCATAACGAAGGTTGATTACGAACGTCGTTCTAGCGTCTTGCTCAGTCACACTTGCCGGAACAATGCCTGCCAAGCAGTTGATTTGCTTACAGCCCAGAGTCTGAGCGTAGCTTATCGCTTTACTCACCCCTTGTTGGAATTCTTCGATGCGACTTGGGTCGACCGCAATGCCACGATCTCCCGCATTCCAATCACCAGCCGGAAGGTTAAACAAAACCTGCTCTAGATTATTGTCATCCAACACCGACTTAATAGTTTCTGCTGTAAAATCGTAAGGAAACAGATACTCTACTCCGTGAAACCCTGCATTAGCCGCTTTTTCAAATCGACTCAGAAAGTCGACTTCATTAAACAGCATCGATAGGTTGGCTGCGAATTTTGGCATAATCTTCTCCTTAAGACGGTGAGTTTGACGAATCTAGCGACGACAGTGCAGTTGGTGCATCCGTTGCATTCTCAGCTAGTGGTTCAAATTCATTGATAGCGTTGATTTCGACACCCATTGAGATGTTAGTGACACGTTCTAGAATGATTTCAACCACAACAGGGACCTTGTGTTTCGCCATCAGCTCTCTTGCTTGAACGAACGCATCTTGGATGTCTTCTGGCTGTGTTACACGAATCGCTTTACAGCCTAACCCTTCCACCACTTTCACATGGTCAACACCATACCCTTCAAGTTCTGGAGAGTTCTGATTATCAAACGCAAGCTGCACGCAATAATCGATGTCAAACTGACGTTGTGCCTGACGAATTAGGCCAAGATACGAGTTGTTAACGACTACGTGGATATACGGAAGATTAAACTGCGCACCCACAGCTAACTCTTCAATCATAAATTGGAAGTCATAGTCACCTGATATTGCGACAACATCACGGTTTAGATCCGCAGCTTTTACACCCAACGCAGCGGGAGCAGTCCAGCCTAAAGGACCCGCTTGGCCACAGTTAATCCAATGGCGTGGCTTGTATACATGAAGGAACTGAGCCGCCGCGATTTGCGATAGACCAATCGTACTGACGTAACAAGTCTCACGACCAAATGCTTTGTTCATCTCTTCATAAACACGCATTGGTTTAATTGGTGTTTCCGTGAAGTGTGTTTTACGCAACATACTGGATTTGCGCTGCTGGCATTCACCAACCCAAGCCGCACGATTAGGTAGCGTGCCTTTTGATGAACGTTCGCGAGCAACATCGACTAACAGCTCCAATGCAGATTTGGCATCCGACACAATGCCAAGATCCGGGCAGAATACGCGTCCAATTTGAGTCGGCTCAATGTCTACGTGGACAAACTTGCGGCCTTCGGTATACACATCCAATGAACCGGTGTGACGGTTAGCAAAGCGGTTACCAATACCGAATACAAAATCAGAGTTCAAAAGCGTTTCGTTACCATAGCGGTGTGCCGTCTGAAGACCCACCATACCGGCCATCAATTCGTGGTCATCAGGAATAGTACCCCAACCCATCAACGTTGGAATCACTGGTACGCCTGTCAGTTCCGCAAACTGTTGTAGCAGTTCAGATGCCCCTGCGTTGATAACACCGCCACCTGAAACAATGACTGGTTTTTCGGCAGCACACAGCATATCGAATGCTTTTTCTGCCTGCTCGCGAGTTGCGGTTGGTTTGTATGCCGCCAGTGGCTCGTAGGTATCGATATCAAATTCGATTTCGGCTAGCTGTACGTCTAGTGGCAAATCGATAAGAACCGGGCCAGGCCTACCTGAACGCATTAAATGAAAGGCTTTTTGAAACGCGCGTGGCACTTGAGCGGGCTCTAGTACTGTGGTCGCCCACTTTGTTACTGGTTTGGCAATAGATTCTATATCTACCGCCTGAAAATCTTCTTTATGCAGTCTTGCTCGTGGAGCTTGCCCAGTAATACATAGAATCGGAATCGAGTCCGCCGACGCAGAATAGAGTCCCGTGATCATATCCGTTCCGGCGGGCCCCGATGTGCCAATACAAACACCAATATTTCCTTGGTTAGTTCGCGTGTAGCCTTCTGCCATGTGTGATGCGCCTTCAACGTGGCGGGCTAACACATGGTCAATACCGCCTAGGTGTTTCATCGCCGCATACATGGGGTTGATTGCTGCGCCCGGAACACCAAACGCAATGTCTACTCCCTCTTTCTTTAGTACGGCTACAGCTGCTTCAATTGCCTTCATTTTCGCCATTCTAATATCCCTCTCAGATTGTATACAATTCAAAATCTATATTGTGTACTATGAACCATATCCAGAGAATCGCAACCCCAAAAACAACATTTTTGCAACATAGAGTTAAAGCACTAAGTAATCACTTACCCTGTAGTTCCTAGCGGACAATGCTTTATATAAAATATCTTTACGTAAAAATATTTCACAAAAGACAATGATAAATTAATGTTAAATACCCTTTGATCATTTGTTTGTTTTCCCATATAAGTAAATGCACGGATACAGTTTTGTATACAAAATAAGAAAGTATTGTTTAAAAGGAGACGAACAAATGGCACTTAATGAAGTTATGGACACAGCACAAGCAGATTGTCTAAAGGTAATTGGAGATACCCAGTCCACAGCTTACCAAGCGATTCTTAATTCCGACGCGCTCAACTTCTTAGAAACCTTAGTGGCGCATTTTGATGGTCGACGCACTCAACTACTTCAAGACCGTGAAGCTAAACAAGCCGCCTTTGATGCAGGTGAATTACCGGATTTTCGCAAGGACACCAAATCAATAAGAGATGACAAGAGTTGGAAGGTTAGCCCACCACCAGCTCCGCTATTAGATCGTCGTGTTGAAATTACCGGTCCTGTTGATAGAAAGATGGTCATTAATGCACTGAATTCCGGCGCAAAAGTATTTATGTGTTGCTTTGAGGATGCTTCCTCCCCAACTTGGCAAAACATGGTTGAAGGGCAAATCAACTTACGCGACGCCAACCTTGGAACCATCAGCTATTACGATGACACCAAAGACAAACCGTACGTATTGAATAGCGACCCAGCGCTATTAATTGCTCGGCCTCGAGGACTTCATTTACCAGAAAAATCTATCCAATATCAGGGACAACCCATTGGTGGTTGCTTGATGGATTTTGCGTTGTATTTTCTTCCACAACTATCAGTCTAGAGCAGAGAAAGGTTGGGTGTTTACTACTACATTCCAAAATTGGAAAGCATGGAAGAAGCGAAATGGTGGGATGACGTCTTTGCCTTTACTGAACGCTACTTCGGGGTACCAACAGGAACGATTCGAGCGACCGTACTTATCGAAACGCTGCCTGCTGTGTTCCAAATGGAAGAGATGTTGTATGCAATGAAGGATCATATTGTAGCCATGAATTGCGGTCGATGGGACTATATATTCAGCTACATTAAGACGTTAAAGAACCACAAAGACCGAATTTTGCCTGACCGACACGGCATCGGTATGGACCAAGAGTTCCTAAACGCCTACAGCCAATTACTGGTTAAAACCTGTCATGCACGTGGCGCCCTTGCGATGGGCGGGATGTCTGCCTTCATTCCGGCAAAAGATCCTGAAGAAATGGAACGTGTAACAGCGAAAGTCATTGAAGATAAAAAACGCGAGTCGAATAACGGTCACGACGGCACTTGGGTCGCGCACCCTGCATTGGTTGATCTTGCGATGTCGGTGTTTGACGAGCAGCTTCAGGGGAAAACAAATCAACTTGATTATGTCAGTCCATCGGAAGACATTACTGCCGAGACGCTATTAAAACCTTGCGA
>ASHK01001040.1 GCA_000695745.1 Vibrio madracius
GCATCCTACAAGAGAAGTTTGATATGCGTGGTATTTCCACCGTAGAAAACGACTTAAAGACGATTTTGGCAGCGTAAAAAAGGTACTAGAAATGGCGTTTAAGGCGCCATTTCATACTCAGAGGAATGATGTAATGGCATGGTCCCAATCAGATACGATAGAGCTGACATGTACTAATAAGTGGTTTGAAACACCAGATTCGGTATCGTTTGAACTTGCTTCAAAGTCCGGCGAGACTGAATTTCAATTCAAACCGGGTCAATTCTCATCGCTTGGTTTTGATATTGATGGCAGTAAAGCGTTTCGAGCTTATTCGATTAGTTCAGTACCGGGGCGTAACACACTTAAATTCACGGTGAAGCGCGTCGCAGGCGGTTTGGTGTCTAACCATATCGTAGAGCAGCTTGAAGTTGGTGCTCAGGTAGAAGCGTTAGCACCATTTGGTCATTTCAATAATGTTGACTGCCAACCCAAAAACAAAGTCTTAATGATCAGCGCGGGATGTGGTATCACACCTGTCATGTCCATGGTCGATCAATGGCTTGTGGACGGTGCAGATGTCAATGTCGAATTTCTTCATCTTGCGAAGAGCAAACAAGATGCCATTTACTTTGATAGGTTGGTTGAGCTTCACCAAACGGTCGATAACTTCGCACTAAAAATGTTGCTTGAAGACAATTCTGGCACAGATTTTCCGCAAGGTTTGATCAATCTTGAATGGCTAACGTCGTTAATTCCTGACTTTCATGAACGCACCGTTTATTTGTGTGGCCCAACGGGCTTTATGGAGGTGGTCAAATCTTCCCTCGAGCAAGCCAACTTTGATATGTCAGAGTTCCATCAAGAAAGTTTTACACCGACGAATGTTACGTTAGACATGGAAGAGGGCATTGTAAAAGTAGCAGTACCTGACTTTGGCATTGAGCTTGATGCTGATAAAGGAAGCTTGCTCATTGATGCTTTAGAGAGGGGAGGCGTACCAGTTATTGCCGCTTGCCGTAGTGGGATTTGTGGTTCATGCAAATGTAAGGTGAAAGTTGGTCAAGTAGACTCGACCAGCTACGAAACGTTGACAGAAGAAGAGAAAGCTAATGGTTTTGTTCTGGCGTGTTCCAGCACCATAAAATCGGATGTAGAACTGAGCTTAAACTGACGAATTGCTGGTAGTGAGTACTATTTTGGGAGGGCGCATCGATAGGGTTCGAGCGCCCTTTTTCTTGGTTGGATGCTGAGATAATGCTAGGTATGACTCTTTGAACACGAAGAACAGGAGTGTGCTCGCTCCATCCATTGTTGAAACTGGGCTTCATCAAATGGTTTAGGAGGTGATATAGCTTGCGACTTAGAACAAGGATTTACCCTGTAGTGACTAGGGTGAATAAGGGCAAAAGTAATGGCAGTCACCATCAAGATGGCAATGACAATTAAGCGTTTCATAGCGAATCATGTGGAATGGAGGATGAGTTATATTAATGAGCGGTATTGTTGTTGTCGTTTCTAGAAGAAGTACTAATCCGCACTAATTTGTTGTCGCCATTATTCCGCTATATGAGGGAATGAAAGACGTGTCACAACAACCAGTAAAACAATGACCAAATACATGATATTGAGAGAGGTAAGGCGTTTATTTGGGTATTGACGTACATAAACTAGGCGAATGTAGAATACACATACAGCCACAATGAGAAGTAACACGACCTCAATCAAGTTTCCCAAACTTTGTGCACCGACGCCAAGTACGGCCAGCACAGACCATACCGCAAAGACCATCAGTGGTAAAAACGCATCACCCCAACTTAATGAGCCCCTACGGTAAGCATGAATGCCCCCAGGAAAGGCTAACAAGTAGTATGCGCTCAAACAAAAGCAGAAAAAAACGACCAACGTGGCTCCCCCAATTTATTGATAATTAAATTATTGCACAGGCGTATAGTTATATCTGTGGGAGAAGTGTCATGGGTTTGTATGGAAGGCCCGAAATGAAAGAGTGGCAATAAATTGGTGAGTTTGGTTTTTACTATTGAACCATTGACTCACCCAATTCAGTTACATGACGCCTTTAAGCGCCTCTAATGCTGATGCACGATTTCCTGCCGCCAGTTCTTGGTCCATATTAAGAGCCTCTGCATAGACAAACTCAATATCCGTCAGACCGAGAAAGCCGAGAATGGTGGTTAAATAATCGTTCATGCTGTTACGAGAGGTGTCTTTATGAATACCTCCACGCGTGGTTAAGATCACCACTTTTTTTATCCTGGATTAAACCAACTGGACCTGTCTCAGTGTAACTAAATGTCACTCCGGCTCGAGCGATAAGATCGAAATAGTTCTTAAGCTGGGTTGGAATCATAAAGTTATACATTGGCGCGGCAATCACGACCTTTTCCGCCTTCTTTAGCTCTGCAATAAGCGTATCGGATAGTTTGACGATCTCCTGAAGCTCTGGAGTCAGGTCTGTCGCGTCGCCGCGCAGGGCTGTGGCGACGTTCATATCCAGAACGGGTACAGGCGTTGCCGCCAAATCACGAACGGTGAT
>ASHK01001041.1 GCA_000695745.1 Vibrio madracius
GCCCACCGATAACCATTCCTACCAGTGCAAAATAACGGCCAGCTCGATTCATTCGCTCCGTGGAATAGGGTGTGCTCTGGGGTATTGGTAGCCTTGAAAAGAAACTCAATGCAAGACAAAACAATTGCCATTGATACCGCCACCATGAGCGAGAAGTGATATCACTCACACGGTGACTCCTGCACTGTCAAAACTTGCCATCGAGTTGTAAAACTCAGCCGCGCATTTAATGATTGGATAAGCCAGTGCAGCGCCTGTACCTTCGCCCAATCGTAGCGATAAATCTAAAAGCGGCTTTGCATCAAACTGCTCCAATACATAATGGTGTGCCGCTTCCTGAGAAGTATGAGAAAACAGTAAAACATCCTCTACGCTTGGGTCTAATTTAGCGGCAATAAGCGCTGCGACAGAAACGATGAAGCCATCGACCAATACTGGAATTTGTCGCTTTGACGCTTCTAGGAAACCGCCCACCATATGCACTATTTCGAAACCACCCACATGAGACAGGATTTCGGTTACTGATTTACCCTGAGCTCTATCGACCCCTCGTTGAACCAAGGCCAACTTCAATGCAAGCTGATCAGCGTTGATTCCAGTGCCAAGCCCTACGCTTTGTTCTACTGGCAGCTCAGTAATCGACGAGAGAAGCGCTGATGCTGAACTGGTATTACCAATACCCATTTCGCCAAACATGAGTAAATTCACCCCACTTTCAATCTTTGACGCAATAATGTTTCGTCCTGCCTCGATACCTTTAGTGACTTGCTCTAACGTCATCGCTGGTTGTGAGGAGAAATCGTCCGTGCCCCCCTAAACGACTCGACAATAGCGTCCCAGAGCTATCTGAAACTGACTCTAACATTCCGCAGTCGACAACATTGAAAGCGATGTCGTTCGCGCGGCAAAAACAGTTAATGGCAGCACCACCTGCAAGAAAATTCATTACCATTTGTTGCGTCACCGCACTTGGTGCAATGCTCACACCTTGTGCGGCCACACCATGATCGCCGGCAAATACAATCACTATCGGATTCGATACATCGATATGGGTAGCTAACTGACCTGAAGCGACACTTTGAATCTTCGCCAACTGAAAAGCTAACGTCTCAAGCTTTCCTAATGCCCCTACAGGCTTAGTCTTTTGGTCTATTCGGTTTTGAATAGGCAGGTCAAATGTATTCACTAGCATAATGTCCTTAATTTATGATTCCATTTACTCTAACTCCTTGCAAAGCAATAAAAAGTTGCACTAGAGCCAATGAGCTATACTTAGGTTTCACCTAGTGTACTTATTACGAGATCACAAACCAACTTTAGATCTCAACCAAATCTTGGAAGGAGAGCGTGAAGGACGCCTTATCCTACCAAGATATTATCGGTAACCGTACATTGAAAAGAGGGATATGAGTGAAATCATGCTGGGTGTTACCAATGACAACATAACAATGAAGTGAGGAGGCAATTATGCTTACCAATCAGAGAGCTCCGTCAAAGAAAGGGCCACAAAACAGTAACAAAAAACGTTCCAATGTTCCTTTATCTCTGACGTAACCAAATCACTTGTCTGCAAGCAAAATAATAAAGCCCTCTACATTCAACGTGTAGAGGGCTTTAAGATGAGAAAATGGTGAATATGCA
>ASHK01001042.1 GCA_000695745.1 Vibrio madracius
TCTCAGATACTGCAAAAGCATTGATCCAGTTTGCGACATTTCTTCGGGTGACAAACGAGCTTTGTGACGCTGGGGAGGATTCTGGGTAATTCGTCGAGTCGGTTTTGTATTTGGTAAACCTTAACTTACTGCTCCAAAATGACGAGGTATAATAACCTTCCGTTGTCAATTGGTAGGAATCTAAATCAGCACGATAACGTGAACCTTGGTCATACTGCGAGTAGCCTTGGTTGTAAACAATACTTGCATTCGCACCAAATGAATCACTAAAGCGGTGATCAATCCTAGCAACTAAATCTTGAGTATCGTAGCCATAGGTTTCCCCTTTGTCCGACGACGTGCCTTGACGAATATTGTATCCGTCACTGTGCTCTTTATTCAGGGTGATCTGCCCTTGAGTGTTATCGCCAATTTGACCAACAGAGCGCCAAGCTCCTTGATAGTAGCCATCACCGCCAACGCCTGCGATTCCTTTATGTACTGACTCGCCGGGTTCTGGTGTAGTGATGATGTTTAGTACACCGCCAATGGCATCCGCTCCGTACACCGCAGCTCTTGGTCCTCGAATCAACTCAACGCGTTCTATAATTGCAGCTGGTATAGAAGATAGGTCAAAGCCACCAGCGGTTGCCGAGTTCACTCTGACACCATCGAGTAGCACTAGAGTATGCGCGCTTTCTGTACCTCTAAGAAACAGAGACGTACTTTGCCCTCTTCCTCCGTTTTGAGAGACTTGAACACCTGGAAGGTAACGTACAATATCAGTAAGAGATTTTGCTTGTGTTCTTTCAATATCGTCACGAGTCACCACGTCAATCGACGCGAGTACTTGACCAGCAGGTTGCTCAAAACGGTTGGCCGTCACTACCATTGTTTCATTAGCTTGACGAGTTTGCGCACTTGATTGAGATGCTTCAGCCAGTGAAAAAGAAGCATAAGAAGAGAGCGATGCAGCCACTGCTATCGCCAGAAATGATTTGTTCATTTGTTATGTTGTCCTAAATCGCGTAAGTCCTACCAAGCTAGCGTTGTTGTTGGTTAACGAAGCTTGGCTGCTGGCAGGTATTCGGACTCAAGAGCGTAAGGATCACAATGAACCCTAACCTACTGCCTCGACTTCCCGTAACTCGTACAGTGTCATTTGAGGGGTCGTTCTCTTTTACCGCTGCGCGTCAGTTCTGGATTTTCACCAGATTCCCTTTTCAGTGAGATTCCTTAGATATTCTCACACCAGCTAGGCGGGCATGGTATTAACAACATGATAATTTGTCTATAACAGATTGAACTAAGCTATAGATATCCAACTATATTGAGAGACAATTCTGGGAAAAACTGGACAACGACGGGAGATTGAATAAAATCTGCCCTCCTTTTAAAAACTCATTACCGACGATAGGCGACCACAATGGCAAATCTCGACTTCACTCCAGAAGGCTACCAACTTCAGCTCGACGAAAAATCTCAACGATTGATCGATATGATGGCGCCGTATTCTGCTCCTGAACTCGAAGTATTTACTCTCCAGCAGAAGACACTATCGCATGCGTGCAGAATTCCGAGTTTGGCACGAGGGAGAGGACATGTATTACATCATGTTCAATCAAGAGACTCGTGAAAAATATCGTGTTGACCAATTTCCAGCAGCAAGTCGCCTTATCAACGATTTGATGCCACTGCTTATGGATGCGATGAAAGGTAATGACGTTCTGCGTAAAAAGTTATTCCAAGTAGACTTTCTTTCGACACTGAGCGGCGAAGTTCTGGTTTCTCTTTTGTATCACCGCCAGTTAGATGATGCTTGGAAAACAGAAGCAAAAGTACTGAAGCAGCGCCTTAATGATGAAGGGTTCAAACTCAACCTCATTGGCCGAGCTCGTAAAATGAAGATCGTCTTAGACCAAGACTATGTGCTAGAGACCTTACATGTAAATGGTCAGCCTTATCACTACCAACAAGTAGAAAACAGCTTTACCCAACCAAACGGTCCAGTGGCTCAGAAAATGTTGGAATGGGCGGTAGACTGTACTCAAGAAAGTAAAGGTGACTTACTGGAGCTTTACTGTGGCAACGGTAACTTTTCACTTGCGTTGGCGCAAAATTTTGAACGCGTTCTCGCGACAGAGCTAGCCAAGCCTTCCGTTGACTCTGCGCAATTCAATATCGCTGCAAACAAGATTGATAATGTACAAATCATCCGTATGTCTGCTGAAGAGTTTACCGAAGCGATGGAAGGAAAGCGTGAGTTCCGCCGTCTACAGCAACAGAATGTCGACTTGAAGAGCTACAACTGCAATACGATTTTTGTCGATCCACCACGTGCAGGTATGGATATTGATACATGTAAGATGG
>ASHK01001043.1 GCA_000695745.1 Vibrio madracius
TCATCCCCGAGGTAAACAAATTTGGGCCAATCGAACCACTAGGAATTTGGTATACCAATACGACAGGTATTTGGCAGTCGGTTTGGTTAGAAGCCATAGAGCCAAGTATTGCACTGACCAACGTTAAATTCACTCCTGACTTAGATTTGGGTTCGGTGCAGATGGATTTTTCGTTTGCCGGAGAAGTCTTCAGTGATGGCGTCAAACATACATTGACGAGTGGTCACAAAGTTAACGTTGAGATCATGTTCAAAGAAGAGCGTATTGTTAGCGACACGATATTGATTACTAACAGCTATCTCAATCGAAGCTTTGACGTTTTTCAAAAGCACATATTCAGAACGGCTTTTCATCACGATGGTTATTGCTGGACTCCTGAAAATCCAAACCTATTCGATGTCACGTTGACAGTGCTTGATGCCAACGGCAACCCAGTTGACGTTGTGCAAAGCTATTTTGGTATGCGCAAAGTTCACCAAGAAAAGGGCATGGTATACCTGAACAATCGCCCTTATTACCAAAAATTAATTTTGGACCAAGGCTATTGGCCTGACGGCCTGATGACGGCACCGAGTGACTCTGAATTAAAAAATGACATAGTGTTGGCGAAGTCTATGGGTTTTAACGGCTGCAGAAAACATCAGAAAGTCGAAGAAGCAAGGTTCTTGTATTGGGCTGATACTTTGGGCTTTTTAGTGTGGGGCGAGTGCGCAGCAGCGCCAATGTATGACGCGGCAGCAGTCAGTCGAATGACCCGAGAATGGTTGGAAATTGTTGAACGTGATTATAACCATCCTTGTATTATCACATGGGTGCCAATTAACGAAAGCTGGGGCGTTCCGAGCATTGCGAGATGTACTCAACAACAACACCATAGCCAAGCTATGTACCATTTGATTCACTCTATCGACCCGACTCGACTAGTGATCTCAAATGATGGTTGGGAACTGACGAAAAGCGACATTTGCGCCGTTCATAATTACGCTCACGGTAATCCCGATGAACCACAGAAATACCAACGATACTGTGCAGAGCTAAAGAGTAAAACTGGTGTGTTGAATTCTATGTCGGCGAGACGCTCGATTTATGCACAAGGGTTTCAACATGAGGGGGAGCCGATCCTGCTTACTGAATTTGGTGGGATTGGTTTCAAACTTGGTGCTCAGGAAGGTTGGGGCTATACCAGCGTCAAAGATGCTAAAGAGCTGGAAAGTGAATACGAAAGAATTATGAAGGCCATTCAGGCTTCAGATATTCTACACGGATTTTGTTATACGCAATTGTGCGATGTCGAACAAGAGATCAATGGTCTGCTCACCTATGACAGAAAGCCAAAATGTGACATTGAAACCATTAAGAAGATCAATGACAAATGTCAGTTCGATGTCATTACCGAAGTTCAGAGTCTAAGTGAATAAATTGCATTAGGAGGTAAGCGTGAGCTTAACAGCTTACCTCCTAAAAATAGGATACGTATAAAATGGCTGCTATCAAAATTAAAGACCTCGAGAAGATTTATGACAACGGATTCAAAGCCGTGCATGGAATTAATCTTGATATTGAAGAAGGTGAGTTTATGGTGTTTGTCGGGCCATCAGGATGTGCCAAGTCGACAACACTTCGCATGATTGCTGGCTTGGAGTCAGCCTCTAGTGGTGAGATCTATATCGGAGATAGAAAGGTTAACGACGTAGCACCGAAAGACCGCGGCATTGCATGGTGTTTCAAAACTATGCGTTATACCCACAAATGACCGCATATGAAAATATGGCATTTGGTCTTAAGATGAAAGGCATACATCGCGAAGAGATTCATGCTCGAGTGCTAGATGCTGCCGATAAGCTAGAGATCGAAGATCTATTGGACCGAAAACCAAAAGATATGTCAGGCGGTCAAAGGCAACGCGTTGCTGTAGGAAGAGCGATCGTTCGTAAGCCGGACGTTTCCTTTTCGATGAGCCACTCTCCAACCTAGATGCAAAGCTTCGCGTGTCAATGCGTGTCAGAATCACGTCGTTACATAAGAAGCTTAAAGCAGAAGGTAAGCCTGCGACTATGATATACGTCACCCACGACCAAACGGAAGCGATGACAATGGGAGATAGGATATGCGTGCTCAAAGAAGGTAAGATCATGCAAGTCGACACCCCTATCAACCTTTACAACAAGCCAAGTAATAGCTTTGTAGCGACTTTTATCGGTTCTCCGGCAATGAACTTACTTCGTGCCACCGTCGTGGTTGATGAACAAGAAAATGTGGCGTTACAGCTAGCAGATGGAACCAAGCTAACTATCCCAGAGCGTAAAGCCGGCAAAATTAAAGCACTTTCAGGAACTATGGTTGATTTCGGAATTAGGCCTGAAGATATTGATGTTGTTGAGGCGTCAGAACTGCAGGGCACAATCAAAGGCTGTTGAACAAATGGGTAATGAACAG
>ASHK01001044.1 GCA_000695745.1 Vibrio madracius
CTGCGCTCGCGGCTGTTCGTGCGATAGAACATGGCTATCAAGTAGCGATGATGGCACCAACCGAATTACTTGCCGAGCAGCATGCCATCAACTTTGCAGGTTGGTTTGAAGCCATGGGGATACAAGTTGGTTGGTTATCAGGAAAACAAAAAGGCAAAGCTAAGGAAGCAGAGTTGGCGCGTATTGCCAGTGGTGAGGCTCAAATGGTCGTAGGGACGCATGCCCTATTCCAAGAGTCGGTTGATTTTCACAACCTTGCACTGGTGATTATTGATGAGCAACATCGTTTTGGTGTCCACCAGCGCTTAGAGCTGCGTGAGAAAGGCGCGAAACAAGGTTTCTATCCTCATCAGTTGATTATGACCGCTACGCCAATCCCAAGGACCTTAGCCATGACGGCTTATGCTGACTTGGAAACATCCGTGATCGACGAACTGCCACCGGGAAGAACCCCGATTCAAACCGTTGCCATTCCAGATACCAAACGCGACGACATCATTGAGCGTGTCAAAAATGCTTGCTTACACGAGGGCAAACAAGCGTATTGGGTTTGTACATTGATCGACGAATCAGAGGTATTGGAAGCACAAGCCGCCGCTGAGACCGCCGAAGATCTGCAACGTAAGCTGCCTGATCTGAAAATCGGTTTAGTTCATGGCCGAATGAAGCCGGCTGAAAAACAACAAGTGATGAAGCAGTTTAAAAATAACGAGCTTCACCTTCTGGTTGCAACCACCGTCATTGAGGTTGGTGTGGATGTCCCTAACTCCAGTTTAATGATCATCGAAAACCCAGAGCGCCTTGGTCTGGCTCAATTGCATCAGCTACGAGGCCGTGTTGGCCGCGGTAGCGTGGCAAGTCATTGTGTGCTGTTGTATCACTCCCCACTGTCTAAAACCGCTCAGAAGCGCTTAGGCGTATTGAGAGAGAGCAATGATGGGTTTGTTATTGCGCAAAAAGACTTGGAGATTCGTGGCCCTGGTGAGCTACTTGGTACCAAACAAACTGGACTGGCTGACTTTAAGATTGCAGATTTAGTGCGGGACCAAAGATTGGTACCGGAAGTTCAGCGAATTGCGCGACATGTGCACGAACAGTACCCAGAGAACGCCAAGAAGATCATTGACCGTTGGCTAGGCGATAGAGAGTTTTACGCCAAGGCATAAGAGGCCTGCTCTATCTATATCATCGCCACTCTACAGAATAACGCCATTATCCCCTTGAAAAAGGGGATCTTCTCCAGCGCACCGCTTACGCAAAGCAAACCTTATGCACAATCATAAGTCCCTACCTCAAACCATTCTTAGCCACAGGGAAGCTCACCTGAGCCTTTAAACCACCTTCGCTGCGGTTCGAAATACTCACTGAGCCGTGATGCTGACTAATAATACGTTTCACAATCGCAACCCCAGACCTGTACCTTCACTGCCTCGCGCAGTATCACCTCGCGTGAAAGGTTCGAATAACCGGCCTATTTGGCTCTGCTCGATACCTGGACCGTTATCTTCAATGGTGACCCAGGCCAGTTTGTTATCCACCGTCATACCTGTGGTGACTTTTACCCAGCCATTGCCGTAACGAATCGCATTAACCACTAAGTTGGTAATCGCACGTTTAATCGCAATTGGACTGCCTTCTATGTCTTTGATGGACGCCATCGGTGCATATTCTATCTGAATTTCATAGCCACCCTCGGAAGAGACAATATCAGAGGAAATATCATTCAAGCTCATCGGTTCAAACGACTGAGTGTTCACTGGTTTTAGGTAATCCATAAACTGACCAATGATTTCGTTACACTCTTCGGTATCGCTGATGATCCCCTCTGCTAAGTAACTGTCTTCCGGCGACATCATTTCTGTCGCAAGACGAATTCGTGTTAAGGGAGTACGAATGTCATGGCTGATACCCGCCATTAATAACGTTCGGTCTTGCTCAAGTTCTTGAATACCTTTTGCCATTTGGTTGAAAGCGCGCGTAACCGAGCGAATTTCCGAGGCCCCTTTTTCAGGCAAAGGTGGCGGTATTTTGCCTTTACCTACCAAATTGGCGGCATTTTCCAGCGCGGTTAATGGTCGGTTTTGCAAACGGATAAACAGCCAGCCACCCGCAATCACCAACAGCGCCATAATCAAACTGTTTCTAAATAGCGGGGCAAAGTCTTCTTCTTGTAATTCTGACAACGGAATACGTATCAACGAGTTGGGCAACGCGTCTATCTTCATCCACAAAATGTAGCTTTCTGCGCCAAGAATCAGCCTCACTTCTGTTTTAGAGTGTAATTCATCCGTCATCTCCTCACTCATCAGGTCGATAGGCATCGCATGGTTAAATTCGTTCGCCATCGCACTATCATCGGCATGAATGGTGACGCCTAACTGCTCCAAGACACGTCGGCGTAACGGGGCATCCATTTCAAGCTGCTCATCAATGGCTTCGTTGTCTTCCAAGAAAAACGACAATTCATGCGCCAGTATTTTATTGAACTGCTGCAAACTAGGGACAAGAGCGTAGTTGTATACGGCGTAATAAGAAAAAACTTGGCTAGCAATCAAGAGTGTAAAAAACAGCAGAATGGATTGCGTGAAGGAGCTACGAAATCGCATAGGTTTTCCTTAGAGAGCGAAGATAAGAGGAATCTGAGGTAGATGATAAACAAAAGGCCCTGAATCCATCCAGAGCCTTATCGACATTTCTGATTATGCTTCTTTGCCGTCCGGCACAAATACATAACCTAGACCCCATACGGTTTGAATGTAGCGAGGTTTGCTTGGGTCGATTTCTAGCATACGACGTAGACGAGAAATCTGTACGTCGATAGAACGTTCCATTGCTGAATATTCACGGCCACGCGCCATGTTCATCAGCTTATCGCGAGACATTGGTTCACGCGCATTGGTCACCAACGCTTTCAGTACCG
>ASHK01001045.1 GCA_000695745.1 Vibrio madracius
GAAGCTCGTACACTGATGATGTCGACAAACAACATTCTGTCGCCAGCGTCAGGTGATCCGATCATCGTACCTTCTCAGGACGTTGTATTGGGTCTTTACTATATGACTCGTGAAAAGATCAACGTGAAAGGTGAAGGTATGTACCTTGCTGGCCCTGAAGAGGCTGAGAAGGCATACCGTACTAAGAGCGCAGAGCTACACGCTCGCGTTAAAGTTCGTATCACTGAAACGGTAGTGGACGAAGATGGCAACAGCACAACAGAAACGAAGATGGTCGATACGACTATCGGTCGTGCGATGCTGTGGCAAATCGTTCCTGCAGGTCTTCCATATAGCTTGGTAAACCAAAAGCTAGGTAAGAAGCAAATCTCTAACCTACTTAACGAGGCTTACCGTAAGCTGGGTCTGAAAGATACAGTAATCTTTGCTGACCAAGTGATGTACGCTGGTTTTGCATACGCTGCACTTTCTGGTGTATCAGTTGGTATCGATGACATGGTTGTACCTCAAGCGAAGTACGACGAAATCGAATCAGCGGAAGAAGAAGTTCGCGAAATTCAAGAACAGTTCCAATCTGGTCTTGTAACTGCGGGTGAGCGCTACAACAAAGTGATCGATATTTGGGCATCGACCAACGATCGCGTAGCGAAAGCGATGATGGATAACCTTTCATCTGAAACGGTAATTAACCGTGACGGTGAAGAAGAACAGCAAGAGTCGTTTAACAGCATCTACATGATGGCTGACTCGGGCGCTCGTGGTTCTGCAGCTCAGATTCGTCAGCTAGCAGGTATGCGTGGTCTGATGGCTCGTCCAGATGGCTCAATCATCGAGACGCCGATCACTGCGAACTTTAAAGAAGGTCTAAACGTTCTTCAGTACTTTATCTCAACGCACGGTGCTCGTAAGGGTCTTGCGGATACAGCATTGAAGACAGCGAACTCGGGTTACCTAACTCGTCGTCTAGTAGACGTTGCTCAGGACGTAGTAGTTCACGATCACGACTGTGGTACGCACGAAGGTATCGATATGATGCCTCATATCGAAGGTGGTGACGTTAAAGTTGCACTTTCTGAGCTAGCACTTGGTCGTGTAGTTGCTGAAGACGTTCTGAAACCAGGTACTGAAGATGTTCTGATCCCACGTAACACTCTAATTGATGAGAAGTGGTGTCAGATCATGGAAGACAACTCTGTAGATAGCATGAAAGTGCGCTCAGTAGTTACCTGTGATGCGGACTTCGGTTGTTGTGCACAGTGTTACGGTCGTGACCTAGCACGTGGTCACCTAGTGAACCAAGGTGAAGCAGTGGGCGTTATCGCTGCTCAGTCTATCGGTGAGCCGGGTACACAGCTTACGATGCGTACGTTCCACATCGGTGGTGCGGCATCTACTGCTGCGGCAGAGAACAGCATCCAAGCGAAGAACACAGGTTCTGTGAAACTTCATAATGCTAAGTTTGTAATCAACAAAGACAATAAACTGGTTATCACCTCTCGTGCGTCAGAAATGACAATTATCGATGAGTTTGGTCGTACTAAAGAGAAGCACAAACTTCCTTACGGTTCGATGCTAACTAAAGGTGACAACGATGCAGTTCAAGCTGGTGAAACAGTAGCGAACTGGGAAGCGCACACGCTGCCAATCATTACTGAAGTAGCTGGTCGCATCCAAT
>ASHK01001046.1 GCA_000695745.1 Vibrio madracius
ATCTGCCAACAGTGTACGAGATGTTCCCTGAGGATTGGAAAGGACTAGAGTTCGTTCGCTTAATGCCGACGATGTTCGAAGATGACAACAAGAAGCAAGTGTCGGTTTTAACTGAGATGAATTATCTACTTGGCGATCAAGTAATGATGGCAACCATTCCTCGAAGTAGGGCATTCGAAACCTGTGCAGATACGTATAGCACAGTGTTTGATTTAACGGCTTCGGATTTTGAAGGCGGTAAGAAAACACTAGCCACAGCACAAGACGCAGTACACAAAAGTGCACTAGAGTTAGAAAGAGTGCTTCACAGCAACTGGTCATCATTAAATCAAGGGTAACGTTATATGGCTATTAAAACTTCTGAACTTAACGCTAAACTTTTCGGAAAGGCTAATAAGAGACGTGCCACGACGCCTCAAGAAGCGCAAACTGCAGCCAAAGAGCAAGCCCAGTATATTGAGTTATCAGTAGCAGGCGAAGAACTGGTTTCATTTGAACTTGTTCGCATTCCGGCAAACGAGGTGGAATCGAAGACATTTGTATTTGAAGAAAATGCACGTGAACAGTCGTTCTTGAACGAGCACGCTCTATCAGACGTATTGGCAACGTTGCGTGACAAAGGACAGCAATATCCTGCCGTTGGCCGCCGCCAAAAAGATGGCTCCATTGAAGTGCTGGATGGTAGCCGCCGTCGTATGTCATGTATTTTGGCTCAAAAAGAGTTCTTGATTTACGTTGCTGAGAATATTAACGGTGACCACGCTAAATTCCTCTCTGATGTCGCTAATGCTCATAAACCGCTGTCTTTATATGAAAAAGGTAAAGAGATGCTGGCTAAGCTCGACAGTGGCGAAGCAGAAGACCAAAAAGCGCTTGCGAAAATGTTCCAGTGTAGTGAGGCATTGGTAAGCGGTGCATTGAAAGCCGCGGACTTACCATTGGAATTACTTCAGGCATACCCTAACGTCAGTGATCTGGGGCGTCCGACGATTGTTCGTTTGCACAAGCAATTTAGCGAACTCGACAGTGATAAACAGAGTCAACTGATTGAACGTTGTCATCACAATGAGGGTTATGTGTGGCAGAAGAGTCGTGCGCAAGGTGTTGCTCGTATCACGAAAGAGGTGTCAGAAACACTAGAAAATTGGATGCACGAGCTCGCGCCGCCAAAGCGAGCTAAAGTCGCAAAAATTGATCTCGTTAAAGGACGTGCGAGTTACACTCGCAAGGGGCCAAATTTAGCGCTGAATCTTAAGAAAGTCGATGATCAAACCATGGATGAAATTCTTGAGTTCATAAAAACTAAGATAAACTAAATCGTCTTCAAAATACCTCGCCATGGCGAGGTATTTTTTGTGTTAATATTGTGGTAAGTCCACCAAGTAATAATAACCATGACGGCGATACTTTCCTCACAACTTCATCTTCTCGAACAACAACATGCAATAGCAATAGCTCGCTTTCAACGCGGCGCGGTTGTTCTTGATGGCTCCTTAGCTTGGCAATATGAACTTATCGAGCAATTCGCAGCTCGCTTTCCTATCGGTTCTGCGTTTCAGTTGGGAGGAGAACCGTACGGCTTTTTAGAAACTATTCCAAGCAAGCAAGGAAAACGCTTGTTAGGAAGAGAAGTTAATCTACTAGTCGTAACGCTAGCCCAGGATTTTGATGCCAATAGTTTTAATGCTGCGCTTGGTGCCTTGGTTGGCGGTTGGAGTACTTTTGCTGCTTTGCAATGACACAAAATTTCATCCATGGTTAGAACGACACCTTTCTTTGTTGCCTAAGCTTAATCAGGCAAGTCATCAGCTCGTTAACGACCAAAGCTATTGGCAACCTCATCCTGATTGTCTGAAAAATGACGACATTTATGCAGAGCAAAATTCCGCTATTAACGCTATTGAACGTGTGCTAACTGGGCATAGAAAACGACCTTTGGTGATTACCGCTGATAGAGGACGCGGTAAGAGCAGTGCGTTGGGACTGGCAGCGGCAAGAATCGCTCGCTCACGTTGTTGTCGCATTTTGATTACCGCGCCAAGTAAAGCTGCGGTTCAACCTGTGTTTGATTTCAGTCAGGACGATCAGGATTCACCGTCATGTATCGAATTCATTTCGCCAGATGAGCTGATAAGCGCTATGCCTAACTGTGATTTATTGTTTGTCGATGAAGCTGCTGCGATACCGGTACCTTTATTGAAAACCATTGTCGCCCATTACCATCGACTTGTTATCAGTTCGACAGTTCATGGTTACGAAGGATGTGGAAGAGGATTTAGTCTTAAATTCTTACCTTGGCTTCAAGCAGAGCGCAAAGGAACGAAACTGCGTCATATGCAGCAACCTATTCGGTGGGCGCAAAAACGACGCTTTGGAAACATGGTGCGCTGGAGCATTTCTGTTGCAAGCAGAGCTGACACTGATTGCCCATCAGATCGCGTTAGAGCCGTTCGAATCATCCCTTTGGTCTTTCTCTCGTGTCGTCACGGAGGAGGACGGCATCAATGAGTCGATGTTATCTGAAGCGTTCGCGTTACTCGTTAACGCCCATTACCAAACTTCGCCCAACGATCTTATGTTGTTGCTAACGTCGAAAACAATGTCGCTCTATACCATGAATTATGATGGTCAGGTCGTTGGTAGTGTTCTTGTTAATAGGGAAGGGGAGTTGTCATCGGAAGTCGTAGAGCGAGTACAATTAGGTCAAGCTCGTCCGCCTGGTAACTTGGCTGCTGTAGAGTTGGCCAATCATTTAGCGCTCTCAGAACCTGCAACGCAACGTTGTGGACGAGTGATGCGAATTGCGGTTCATCCACTATTGCAATCAACTGGTATTGGGTCTGAAATGTTACGTCGTCTAAAACATCAACTCAGTGCTCAATTGGATTATCTTGCCACCAGCTTTGGTGTGACAGAAGAACTGTTTGGTTTTTGGCAAAATAATGAGTTTGCGCCACTTAAATTGGGTAGTACTAAGGATAAGGCAAGTGGCACGTATAGTCTTACGTTAGCGGTATCAACATCAGACAATAGCCAAGAATGGCTGGCATTAGCAAAACAACAGTTCAGTCGAAATCTTATCTCTCAACTGCGAACCGTCAATCAAGATATTCATCCGATGCTAGCATGGATGTTATTTTCGACGTCTATTG
>ASHK01001047.1 GCA_000695745.1 Vibrio madracius
ATTTTCAATACTTTTCCAAGTTCGAATTAGCCGATTTGGATTAGGACTAAAGCTAGACGTCCACGTATACAGCTTTTTGGCCAGTAATCGGTCTCGTGCTTTAAACTCTTTGTAACCTTTTAACTGAGATTTAATGTTCTCAACTGAGCTATGTCGTTCTATAGCTTTCATTAGTTTGTATTTAGCGAATTTATGATTTTTAGAACTTCGAGATGGGTGGTATTGACGACAATAATGCAAAGAACCGTCAATACGACGCCAACATAAAGCGCAAAACGGCAATGGATTAGGTGTATTTCTTAGTCCATGTTGAGCTGTTTTACCTTTCGCCAATACTACAAGGTATTCAAGGTCATCAGTTTGAACTCGGCTATCGCTAGCTATCAAGCCAAACCTCACTCAACAGCTAGTCACTCTGGTTCTAGAGGCCGTGCATTCTCTCTACACAACGACCCTTGGCATACGCCAAGAAGCAAACCGATAGCTTCTCCGCCACCGATACCCAAAAGAACAGCAACATTCGAATGCATCATGTGTAACTGCCAATGGCAGGCTTTACTGCCAGGACAACCCACTTGCCCTAAATGTCATAGTCACTTGTACGCTAGCGAGGTCTCTTCGAGATAAAGGCACATCACGTGTTCATTTTTTATTAAATGAACAGAACCTGAGATACCCAGCTTTTGTTTCTCAGACTCGAACTCTTAAAATAACTAATGAGTAGTTAAGGTTTCATAAACAAAGTAAAATCAAAATAATGAGTAGTAAAAGTATCATTATTGATAACTACGTCTTCCAATCAACCACCGATGCAATTTGTTTAAAGCGTGAAAAATAGCTATTTTCACCCTCGATACATATGGAAATAGCTAATTCTTAATCAGCACGAGGTATACTGTACGCTCCGTACTACCATTCTAATTTGGAGAACGAGTAGATCTATAAAGCACGACACTGAATTGTAGGTCATCAACACGATCTAATAGAAAAGAGCATTGCTGGCGGCACCACTTTCATTTGCAGTCCAAAACAAAAGGCTCTATCCCTTTCCAGTCAGGGGGCTTGCAGATAAGGCACGCTACCTATAGCTCGGCGACGGGAAGCCTATACATTCTCTCTTATCCACTAATGCGTAATACTTTATACATTAATTGATAAAATCAAGAATTATGAGTATTATACTACTCATTAATAGAATGGAGTCCTCAATGGAAGAGTTAAACATACAAGCTTTTGTCAAAGGTAAATGGCTAGATATTGCTGTCATTTCATTTCCTAAAAGTGAACAAAACAACTTCCGAGTGACTGAACTCAATTACCTCGGAGACTACGCATTAGAACATCACGAAAAAGATGACCTACACGCCGTATCAATGAACCTGCCTGTATCTTTTTCTT
>ASHK01001048.1 GCA_000695745.1 Vibrio madracius
CGACTTTAATCGTCGCCTTTCGACGCTGTATCTTGGTCTTGTTCGACCGTTTTCGTCATTGCTTGGCGCACAAACTCTAAAATACACAGCGCTAGTGCAATCGAAGCAATCGGAACAATAAGAATTAGATTTTCCACAGCAGATGACGCGTGATACGCGTCCCAGCTATACCAACCAACAAACAGAGCCAGTACGATGACGACAGCGAAGTCGGCAGAGCGTTGACTTAACAATCTCATAAAGCCTCCAAAGATAATCGCTGGCTAGAGAACGCTAGCCAGCAGGCATAGGGGAAAAGTGATTAATCGAGAAGGTATTTGTAGGTTTTGAAGGTTTCGTAGTTTTCTACCATCATCTCTGTCGCGCGTTCAGGTCCAACCCACACGCCACCAATATCGCTAGATTTCAGGAATTTTTGTACGTCTTTTCTCGCTAATGTGCTTTCAAAGGCTTGCGCTAACTTAGTGTAGCGCTCAGGATATTTGCTCTTAAATTCATTAGTCACCGCAAAACCACGCATTGAGCCAGTCAGGACTGGGACTTCTGTTCCTAGGGGTTTAACGCTTCATTTACGGTCGGTGCATCCCAGCGTTCACTTGGCTTGTCACGCACTACCGCTACCGGACGCAAGAACTCACGAACACCTTCGCTGCCTTGGGCACTAATAACGATAAAATCGACTTGACCGCCCGCCACAGCAGAACGCGCTTTACCGCCACTGTTGAAGGTGACTAAGTTTAGATTCTCTTGAGGGATACCATTCTTTTCTAACAACAACTTGGCCATCAAATGGCCTCCGGAGCCTTGTACTACTGCTGCTTTCACTGATTTTGGATTTTCTTTGATTGCTGTTAACAAACTCGATAAGTCTTGGTAAGGGGTGTCTTTGTTCACCGCAATCAATTCAAAATCAAACCACTGAAAGTTCATATAAGAAAAATCGTTAATGGTGTAGCTCGCATTACCTTTCAAAATAGTATTTGGTAAATACGGCGCAAATGTTGAAGCAAAGATGGTATAACCATCATCTGGACGATTGAGGACATAGTTCGCAGCGATTTGAGTCCCCGCCCCTTTTTTATTGATTACCTTGACTGGCTGCCCCAACTCTTCTGCTACAAAACTCGACATCGCACGCGTCATTCGGTCTGCACTACCACCAACACCAAATCCCACAACAAAATTCACTGGCTTTTTCGGATAATTATCAGCCAAGACCGTATTTGGGAATAAAATAGAGAGTGTTAGCCCAGTCACAGCTGAAAGCTTTAGGATTGCCTTATTGAGCGTATTCATTTTACCCTTCCTTAGTAATAGTTATATTGATGTTAACCTCTTGTTTACATCCGTAACCCTAACCACACAGCCTGTCACCAACCTTGCACAGATGACAGATAGACTCTTTTAAATCAGAAGTTTGAACTAAGTCATGCGAATACTCATCGTCGAAGACAGCATAGTTATCGCTGAAGGATTACAAAAAATTCTTTTAGAACAGGGATTTGCTGTTGATATTTTTCATTCAGGGGAACAAGCCTCTCATGTCATCCAAACCCAAGTATTTGATCTACTGTTATTAGATTTGGGCCTCCCAGACTGTGATGGGCTGCAAATTCTTCGTCATTTACGCCAGAAACAAAACGACCTTCCGGTTCTAATCATTTCAGCTCGAGCTGAACTGGACGAGCGCATTCTTGGACTTAACCAAGGTGCCGATGACTATCTTTGTAAACCCTTCGAACCCGATGAAGTGGTTGCCAGAGTTCACGCTTTGCTCAGACGTGCTTCCTCCCGAGTCAGCAATGTCATTGAGCATGGGGAATTGACTTTCAATGTCACCAACAAGTCGGTCACTTTCTATGGTAAAGATATGCTACTTCACCGCCGAGAGATTTCCGTACTGGAGTGTTTGT
>ASHK01001049.1 GCA_000695745.1 Vibrio madracius
AAGGTTTGTGTTGTGCTGTAGCGCGTCCCATTATTTACCTCCCATAAAATCGGTGTTTTATGTTAACTTGGATTATAGGCTGACATGGTTAGTGATGGTTTATTTCATGGCTATGGTCTTCTAGTTATATTATTTAAGGTGTTTTATCTCGTCCGATTGGTCACCTTGCTTTGTGAGTATGCGTGCTAATCATTAAAATGTTCATCTTAAAAAAGAGCCCTCTAACAATTTTTCATGGAAGTTTGCTAGAGGGCTAATACACGAGTTCGTGTAGAATGTTAGCGTTAATATTAACGGTGTAGTTCGTTAATAACCCTGTGAGTTGTTGGATAGCCACAAAGTAAATAAACCTTAAACAATTAGTTAAGGTTTGTAACGAGAAAAGTTATTAACGTTATTTGCTGGTTACTTTAATATTGATTACCTTTGACTCACTCGAGTTTAGATAAACGGTATGCAAGTAGTGGTGTCAGCGAGGGTTTGCAACCAAAGGTGTAGTTTGGTCTTTGCGATCGAGTTTTGCTAATTTCCAGCATAATGCAAACAGAGCGAAGTATAAGACGGATCCGCCTTCCACCACGGAAGCCATTTGCCTTGCTGCCAACAATATAATAAGAAGAAGCCGCCAATACTTCCGCCTACGTAGTAATGGACAAGATACAGTGCTGTCGCGGTTGCCTTAGCTGTCGTTGCTTTTTGGCTTACCCAAGCGTAAGCCAAGGTGTGGGTAAAAAACGCGCCGCCACTTATCAGCAGTAAACCAACCAGCATGGCAGGTATGCTCTCAATAATGGCAACCAGCATGCCCAGCATACTCAGTCCTGTTCCTAAAACCATGCCGAGGATAGGCGAAAAATGAGCACTCCACCGTCCAGTCCATTTAGACGAGAATGTACCTGCTAAATAACAAAGGAAGATCAAGGCAGATAAAGCAACAGGCAAATGATGAGGTGCTGCGACTAATCTGAATCCCATCACGGAGTACAGATTGACAAACAAAGCAAAGTTAATCCCCCCAATGACCATTGCAACCCAAACGATTGGTGTCGACAAGTGAGTAAAAAGCGCTCGATTGTGATGGAAGAACAAACCACGAGTCGGAGTAAAGTGTTCCTGCTTTGGTAATAGGAACGCCACAATAATGACGCAAACCAATGTAAAGCTGGAAATAATGAATACCGCTGTGTGCCAATCGAAGTAACCCGTGAGTATTCCTCCCGCTACACGTCCTGCAATGCCGCCTAAAGAGTTAGCGGCAATATAGCCGCCGATAGCACGAGTAAAAGCTTCGCTCGACAGCTCCTCGACCATGTACGCCACCGCCACCGAAGCAAATGCTGCCAACGCAACACCCATGCAAGCTCGTAAAAAAACCAATGTCGATAAGCTCTCGGTTAGTAGCATCAGATAACCAATGATAGGAATGGCAAACAGACCAGCAAGCATAACGCTCCGTCTACCTACGCTTTCCGAAGTAATTGCCCAAGGCACCAAACAAACGGAAAGTCCCAATGTTGAAGCTGCGAATACCCAGTTTATCTCGGTTTCGGACACAGCAAAGTGTGTGGCAAGTTGAGGAAGGATAGGTTGGAAGATATACAGATTACAAAACACTAAAAAGGAGCCAAGCGCTAATGCCCAGGTGATCTGTTGGTATTGTTTTGTATGTAGTTCTATCACAACCTAATTCTCTATTACGAAACTGTGCTTATGTGACCAAGTTAGCACTCAATAAAGGATTAATGAAATATATTAAAGCTATAACTTCGATATAAATTATTAATATGGATATTAAGCAGCTTAAGCACTTT
>ASHK01001050.1 GCA_000695745.1 Vibrio madracius
AGGAGCGTTTGACTCTATAAACTATATTACCTTCCACTCTAATTGAGGTAAATATGACGATAACATCACAGAGAAATTTATCTTAAAAGTTAAAGCCATAGCACATAAATACAATTGACAAACAAATATAACGTCAGATCACAAAACGAAATATGTCGACATACTTCCGCTATTCATGATGTTATAACTCCAATACAGATAGTCGTTAGGAATTATTTTTTCTTCGCCACATCTTATAACCACTCGCATGCATGCTTTTTCCCAATAAATGGTCGCAACCGGCGCAGTCAACAAAATAAACAACATAGTGCCCAGTACTCTAGAGGTCACCGTGATATCCGGAATTCCTACGGCTACGGCTGCCAGCAGCGCTGTTAACCCCATCGTATTGGCTTTAGTTGAGGCATGCATTCGAGTATAAAGGTCTGGCATTCTAACTACGCCAATACTAGCAACGATAACAAAAAAGGTTCCAATACAGAGCAAAATCCCCGTTATGATTTCCATTACTCTTCCTTCTCTAGTGTTCGCTTCGCAATAAAGCTTGAAAAAGCAATAGTGCCTAAAAATGCAACCAGACCTAGCGTTATCGCAACGTCTAATAATGATTTTTGTCCGCTATCTAAAGTATGTACAGCAATAAATCCAACGCTAATGAATGCAATCAAATCGAGTGCAACCACCCTATCCGCCAACGTTGGCCCTAATATTAACCGGATGAATACCATCACTAAGCTAAATAATAATCCAGTGTAAGAAATGGTAATAGTCAACTGTAACCAACTATCCACGAGTCACCTCCAAAATACGCTTCTCCATCCCTTGCTTAATCGCTTTAATGACTTCTTCATGTTTAGGTGCGAACATAGCGTGCACTACCAAGTGCTTTTTATCTTCTGTGACATCCAAACTTAAACTGCCTGGCGTTAATGACACCATGTTGGCTAGCAACGTGATTTCTAGATCTGTCGTCACATCCAAAGGTACATAAACAATATCCGGGTCACTTAAGTGTGTTGGCGTTACCACATCCCAAACGACTTGAGCTGCCGAGATCACCATCTCATAGCAGAAACACAGAAACAGTTTAATCACCGCACCGAAGCGGGTGAAATACGTCGATTTCAGTCCAAAAGGCTGACTTAGCCTCAACGCAAAAAAGCCAACGGTAAAATCCAACCACGAAATTTAGGCCCGTATATTCGCCGTTGATCAACATCCAAGCACCCGCTAGGAAAACATTAAGGAAAAAGTAATTCATGCTCCTCCTCCTAATACCGCATTGATGTAGGCACTTGGATCAAGCAACTGCTCTGCTGCGCCCATCGCTAACTGGAACAAAGGCTCTGCGATAATGCCAAATAACAGCGCCATGGATGTAAGGCTGACAATCGGTGCGTAGTACAACAGCTTCGTTTTGTTATCTAGCGTTTCGGCAGGTTGCCGTTCTGGCTGCGGTTTCCAAAACGCCTCATT
>ASHK01001051.1 GCA_000695745.1 Vibrio madracius
ATCCACAAGTCAAACCAGAAGAAATTGAAGATATCTATTGGGGCTGCGTACAGCAAACGCTTGAGCAAGGCTTCAACGTGGCACGTAACGCTGCACTACTCGCAGGCTTGCCGATAGAAATAGGTGCGGTTACCGTTAACCGCTTGTGTGGTTCATCAATGCAGGCTCTGCATGATGCAGCACGCTCTATCATGGTAGGCGACGCAGAAATCTGCCTTATCGGTGGTGTAGAGCATATGGGACACGTCCCAATGACTCACGGCGTTGACTTTCATCCACAGTTGTCAAAGAACGTTGCAAAAGCGGCCGGTATGATGGGTTTAACCGCTGAAATGTTAGGTAAACTGCATGGTATTAGTCGTGAGCAGCAAGATGAATTTGCTGCTCGTAGTCATCAGCGAGCACAAGCTGCCACGGCAGAAGGTCGCTTTAAAAACGAAATCCTACCAACAGAAGGTCACGCAGAGGACGGGTCTCTGTTCACTTTAGATTACGATGAAGTCATCCGTCCGGAAACTAACGTAGAAGGTCTAGCTAAGCTTCGCCCTGTATTTGACCCGGTAAACGGCACCGTCACAGCTGGGACATCATCCGCACTGTCTGATGGTGCTTCTGCCATGTTGATCATGAGTGAGGAAAAAGCCAACGAACTGGGTCTGCCAATTCGTGCAAAAATCCGCTCAATGGCTATTGCTGGTTGCGATCCATCTATTATGGGTTACGGCCCAGTACCCGCGACTCAAAAGGCGTTAAAACGTGCTGGTTTAACAATGGATGATATTGATATTGTTGAGCTTAATGAAGCATTTGCCGCTCAGTCACTACCATGTGCTAAGGATCTCGGTCTATTGGATGTGGTTGACGAGAAAGTTAACCTTAACGGTGGTGCCATCGCGCTTGGCCACCCGTTGGGCTGCTCAGGCTCTCGCATATCCACTACACTCATCAATATCATGGAAAGCAAAGATGCGAAGATTGGTCTAGCCACTATGTGTATTGGTTTAGGTCAGGCATCGCGA
>ASHK01001052.1 GCA_000695745.1 Vibrio madracius
TTATTACTTCAAATGAACGATGCCAGCCAGCAATTGAATTATGAACTGTCCTATATCCTTATCAAAAAGAACAGCATAGAGCCGTTACTTTATCGTCATGCAAAGAATGACTCCCAACAATTAGCCCATCTTGTTTATTTAAGTGGTCCAGTAAGAGAAGTGATTCGACGTGGCAATGAAGTCAGCTACATCGAACCTGGGGTCGATCCTTTTACTATAGAGTCCGGTAAGATGGTGGCACCATTGATGCCGTTACTTAATAGTGATGTAAAGCAATTAAGCGAATACTATGATTATGTTCGTGTTGGTAGAGCACGTGAAGCGGGCGCGCCAACCCAAGTATTTCGAGTCGTTCCCAAAGATGGACTGCGCTACTCCTATGTTTTGTGGGTGGATGAAAAAAGCAAATTGCCATTACGAGCAGACTTGCTGGATCGCGATGGCGAAATCTTAGAGCAATATCGCGTGATCTCTTATGCGGTGAATGATCATATAGCAACTATGTTGAGCTCACTTGACGAGGTTCAGCTTCCTGCGGTCTTGTCGTTGCCAAAAGGTAATATAGAACAGACTTTTTGGCATGTGGGTTGGGTACCGAATGGTTTTAAACCTAAGGATCTCAATCGCTATCGTATGCTAGCAACAGAAGATGTTGTCGAAAGCCAAATGTTCAGTGATGGATTATTTAGTTTTTCGGTTTACATCTCTGAGCGTGATAGTCACTCTTTGAAAGGTCAATTGATTCGCCAGGGTCGACGTACGGTCCATAGTATTGTTCTTAATGACAAACAAATCTCAGTCGTCGGCGACATTCCTCCTTCGACAGCGCAGCGTATTGCACAATCTGTTACACTTAACAAAGTAGAAAAGGCAGATGAAGGCATTACTCCATGATGACCGCACTCGCGACGGTGACCTCGGTTAAACCCCAGGGTCACCATCTCCACGTTGAATTAAGCTGTGATCAGCAAACCAGTTGTAGCTCTTGCCAGTCAAAAAGTAGCTGTGGTACAGGCATTGTCAGTAAAGCAGTAGGTAAAAAACAGCTGCACTGGCAACTTGATACATCGAAGCAGGTGAAAGCCGGAGATGTGGTTGAAATTGCGTTTCCGGAAAAGAGCTTGTTGCAATCAGCAGCCTTGATTTACTTATTGCCGCTGCTGTTTTTGTTTATTGGTGCGGTTGTGGGACAACTGTGGTTAGCCCCTTTACTAGCTGGTGGTGAGCTGGTGGTAATCTTGTCCTCTGCTTGTTTTGCTTTTATTGGCTTTGGGTTAGCCAAAAAATGGGTTGCGCCTATGGAACAAGCATCTTTCCAACAAGTGAAGTTGGTGAGAGTACTTGGTGAATCGATTCTCTAGCCTATTGTCTAAATAAGGTGCGAACCGCATCGAAATTGGGTAGAATCTGCCAACTTAATTGAAATGCGCGTTTTTTCCGCATTTTCTATTCCTTTTTGTTTAAGAGTTTAGCTACATCAAATCTATGAAGCACATTCGTAACTTTTCGATTATCGCCCACATCGACCATGGTAAATCAACCTTGTCGGACCGTTTGATCCAGGTTTGCGGCGGCTTAAGCGACCGTGAAATGCGGCCCAGGTTCTTGATTCTATGGACCTAGAGCGTGAGCGCGGTATTACCATCAAAGCTCAGAGTGTTACTCTGGATTACACAGCTAAAGATGGGGAAACTATCAGCTAAACTTTATCGATACTCCAGGGCACGTAGACTTCTCTTATGAAGTATCTCGTTCCTTAGCGGCTTGTGAAGGTGCGCTTCTTGTTGTTGATGCAGGTCAGGGTGTGGAAGCGCAGACGCTGGCGAACTGCTATACAGCAATCGAAATGGATCTAGAAGTTGTTCCGGTATTGAACAAAATCGACCTACCTGCTGCCGAACCTGAGCGCGTGGCGGAAGAAATTGAAGAAATCGTTGGTATCGACGCAATGGAAGCAGTGCGTTGTTCTGCAAAAACAGGCCTTGGTGTTGACGATGTTCTAGAAGAGATCGTCAGAGCGATTCCTGCGCCAGAAGGCGATCCAGAAGCACCACTTCAAGCTCTGATTATTGACTCTTGGTTCGATAACTACCTTGGCGTAGTTTCTTTGGTTCGTATTAAAAACGGTAAACTGAAGAAAAACGACAAGATCAAAGTAATGAGTACTGGACAGGTTTGGGGTGTGGATCGTTTGGGTATCTTTACTCCAAAGCAGATCGACACGACTGAACTGAATACTGGTGAAGTAGGCTGGGTAGTCTGTGGTATCAAAGATATTCTTGGTGCTCCAGTTGGTGATACGTTAACCACTGCGAAAAATGGCTGTGAAAAAGCGTTACCAGGATTCCAGAAAGTGAAACCTCAGGTTTATGCTGGTCTTTTCCCTGTATCATCGGATGACTACGAAAACTTCCGTGATGCATTGGGTAAGTTAAGTCTCAACGACGCGTCTCTATTCTATGAGCCAGAAAGCTCTGCAGCACTTGGTTTTGGTTTCCGCTGTGGCTTCTTAGGTATGCTACACATGGAGATCATTCAAGAGCGTCTAGAACGTGAGTACGATCTCGATCTGATCACAACGGCACCTACCGTAGTGTATGAAGTCGAGAAGACCGACGGTTCACTTCATTATGTAGATAGTCCAGCGAAGCTGCCGGCGATTAATGATATCGAAGAAATTCGTGAACCTATCGCGCGTTGTAACATCTTAGTACCATCAGACTACCTAGGTAATGTGATTACGTTATGTGTTGAGAAGCGTGGTACTCAGGTTGATATGATTTATCATGGCAATCAAGTTGCAGTGACATATGATATCCCAATGGCTGAAGTCGTATTGGACTTCTTCGACCGTTTGAAATCAACGTCTCGCGGCTACGCCTCATTGGATTATAACTTCCAACGCTTTGAAGCATCGAACATGGTTCGTGTTGATGTGTTGCTAAACGGTGACACGGTGGACGCATTGGCGATCATTACTCACAAAGACCAATCACAAACTCGTGGTCGTCAACTTGTTGAGAAGATGAAAGAGTTTATTCCTCGCCAAATGTTTGATATTGCAATTCAAGCGGCAATTGGTAATCACATTATTGCGCGCTCTACCGTTAAACAGTTACGTAAAAACGTAATTGCGAAGTGTTACGGTGGTGA
>ASHK01001053.1 GCA_000695745.1 Vibrio madracius
CCATAGTTCACTTTATGGAGAATAGAGCGATGGCTGAGATAAGTTCATTACTAGCCCGAGATAATCTAGCGAGAGAGAC
The DNA here is from genome assembly GCA_000695745.1 of Vibrio madracius. Taxonomy (GTDB): domain Bacteria; phylum Pseudomonadota; class Gammaproteobacteria; order Enterobacterales; family Vibrionaceae; genus Vibrio; species Vibrio madracius. Next base: position 80 of record ASHK01001053.1, read on the forward strand.
TATGGCGGAAGTACGTGCCAGAATAGAATTAAAAGTCGGTTCCAGAAGTGATATAGATGCAGAAATGTTGTCGTTTCGTGGACTCAAGACAGATAAAGAACATGTGGCGATTATTTTTAGATCATCTGACAAAACCCAATCTTTACCTTTAGTAAGGATGCATTCAGAGTGTTTGACCGGTGATGTGTTCCACTCGTCACGCTGCGATTGTGGCGAGCAATTGGAAGAAACTATCCAAAGAATGGGTAAAGAAGGTGGAATCATCCTATATTTGCGCCAAGAGGGACGGGGTATCGGGCTCTACAACAAGTTAGATGCCTATAAGCTTCAATCTGAAGGCATGAATACGTATGAGGCCAATAACCATTTAGGGTTTGGTGATGATTTGCGTGACTTTACTGAAGCGGCTCAAATGCTCAAAGCGCTAGACGTGCACTCCATTCGTCTGGTCACTAACAATCCTAAAAAAGTTCGTGAATTGCGCGAGCACGGCATCAACATTGAAGAAGTCGTGAATACCCACGCGCATATCAAAGATGGCAATGAAAACTACCTGAAAGCGAAAGTTTCTCACGGTAAACACTACCTCAAGCTATAGAGCATCAATCAAAGCGCCAAGCAGAAAGTTGTTAGTAAAATGATATAAAAGCCTCACTTTTGTGAGKTTTTTTGTATTTATTCTTGAAAATAAATTGTAACTGAGTATTATCGCATCTCGTAGTATAAATGATAATAATTCGCACTACTGATAACTACTAAGCTCAACAAGGATGCTTTTCATGAATGTAACAACCATGGTGAAGGGTGCAGTGGCAGCCTCTCTCGTAATGACTTCAAGCGCTGCGTTTTCTGCAGTTTCTAAAGACCAAGTGGTCGAACACTATGCCGATCTTGCTCACGCGGTATTCGCAGATGCACTGACTACGGCGAAAGATCTAGACACATCTATTAACACATTCTTAGCAAACCCTTCTGAAAAAGGGCTTGCCGATGTACAACAAGCATGGCTTGCCTCTCGCGTACCTTATCAGCAAACCGAAGTATTTCGTTTTGGTAATGCCATCGTAGATGATTGGGAAGGTCAACTGAACGCATGGCCGCTCGATGAAGGTCTTATTGACTATGTGAGTGCGGACTACCAGTATGAGCTAGGTAATGAAGGTGCTCAAGCAAACATCGTGGCTAACGAGAGCCTAAAAATTGGCGCGACAACACTTGATGTTAAAGAAATTACCCCTGAAGTGATTGCTAACTTAAATGAAGTTGGTGGCTCTGAAGCAAACGTAGCATCAGGTTATCATGCGATTGAGTTTTTATTGTGGGGCCAAGATCTTAATGGCACCAACGCGGGCGCTGGTGAGCGTCCTTACACTGACTATGTAATCGGTGAAGGTTGCACCAACGGTAATTGTGAACGTCGTGCACAGTATCTTCAAGCAGCGTCAAAGCTATTGATTCAAGATCTTCAATGGATGGAAAACAATGGTCTGCAGCTGAAAAAGACAACTACCGCTCAGAACTTCTTGCCGATAAAGCGGATAACGGTATTCGTAAAATGCTCTTTGGTATGGGTTCATTGTCTCTAGGTGAACTCGCTGGTGAACGTATGAAAGTGGCTCTAGAAGCCAACTCTACAGAAGATGAACACGATTGCTTCTCTGATAACACGCACAACTCGCACTATTACAACGAGCAAGGCATCTACAACGTTTATACCGGTACATATCTACGTACTGACGGCACTATGGTTGATGGACCAAGTATTGCGGATCTCGTTGAAGCGAAAGACAAAACAGCGGCGAAAGAAATTCTAACCCAATTTGATGCAGCACGAGCTCAAGTTGGCAAACTCGTGACGTCAGCCGAAAAAGACAATCAACACTTTGACCAGTTGATCGCATCAAACAACCCTCAAGGCAATAAACTCGTCAATGACACCATTGTCGCGCTGGTGGCTCAAACAGGTTCTATCGAGCGTGCAGCTGGTATCATTGGTATTGATAGCTTAAATCCAGATACTGCTGACCACGAATTCTAAGCACAATAACCATAATAATTAGGGGGCTACTGCCCCCTTTTGTCGATCTTTTTTGTGAGCGCTGTATGTCTAGAACTTATCCTTTTTTAGCCACGCTATTTTTGCTTTTTGTCGGATCTGCATTTGCAGAGTCCGAGTCTTCCCATCTATCTGGCGGTAAAACAACAGTAAAAAAAGAAGGCCCGAATGCTTACTCAATGCCAGCGGCTAACTTGCCTATGTCAAAGCGACTAGATTTTAGTGTTGGTAACAGTTTTTTTAGAAACCCGTGGGTTCAAGCTCCTGCTTCAACGGATGCAAGAGATGGCCTAGGACCACTATTTAATACCAATGGTTGTCAAAACTGTCATATTAAAGACGGTCGTGGTCACCCCCCTGAAGAAAATGATCAACATGCTGTCTCTATGCTAGTTCGTTTGAGTATTCCCGCCGTGACAGCGCAGCAAAAAGCTGCCTATGAACGTGATGGTTTGATACCTGAACCGACCTATGGCGGTCAGTTGCAAGATTTTGCTTTGCCCAATATGCAGCCTGAAGGGCAAATTGATATTACTTACGATGAGGTTGCGGTCAGCTTTGACGATGGTACGGTTGTGATGTTACGCAAACCTAATCTCCAAATCGTAGAGCTTGCTTACGGCGACATGCATCCGGATGTTCTGATGTCTGCACGAGTGGCACCGCCGATGATTGGTTTAGGGTTACTTGAATCGATACCAGAGTCGGCTATTTTAGCCATTGCTGCAGAACAAAAAGCCGAGAAGACATCAGTTTCGGGAAAGCCAAACTATGTGATGGACGTTCGCTCCAACAAGATGGAACTGGGCCGTTTTGGTTGGAAAGCAGGGCAGCCTAATTTGATGCAGCAAAATGCGGCGGCGTTTAATGGTGACGTAGGTTTAACCAGTTCGCTGTTTCTAAGTGAGAACTGTTCCAGTAATCAGGACATCTGTACCGCACAGCACAGCGGTGGCGAACCTGAAGTCAGCGACAAAATTCTCAACTTCGTCGAGTTTTATACTCAGCATTTAGCGGTGCCTCAACGACGTAATATCAATGATCCGTTAGTTGTTGAAGGTGAAAAGTTATTCAATAAGGTGGGTTGTCAAAACTGCCATAGGAGCGATATTCAAACCGGCACACGCGAAGGACTCCCTGCCATTTCGAACCAGACGATACACCCTTATACTGACATGCTATTGCATGACATGGGGGAGGGGCTAGCAGACCATCGACCAGAGTATGCAGCAACGGGTCGTGAGTGGCGCACAGCACCATTATGGGGCATTGGTTATACCGAAGAAGTCAATGGTCACACCTATTTTCTTCATGATGGGCGAGCGAGAAATCTCACCGAAGCGATTTTATGGCACGGTGGTGAAGCGGAACCTGCGAAACAAAACGTGTTAGCCCTTTCTAAATCAGAACGTGATGCGCTACTGGCGTTTCTAAATTCACTGTAAGGAGAACAGCGTGAATTACAAACTTTCGTCCATAGCGCTGAGCTTACTGTTATTAACGGCATGTCAGTCGAGCAGTGTGACTCAAACCGTTAAGCCTGAACTGACGACACATCTTAGCCAAGCCGTATATGAAGTTGAGTTCGACTCTGCGCTGAAGTTTAAAACCGCAATGGTGAACCTACAATCGCAAACCGAGCAATTCTGCCAAGCAAAATCGAGTCTAGAGCAGGTGTCTTCGGCATGGAAACAAGGGATGTCCCGTTGGATGTGGTTACAAGGGCAAGAGCGTGGCCCTGCGATGGCTTTGGAACAGAATTGGAATGTTCAATTCTGGCCAGACAAGAAAAACACCACAGGTCGAAAGATGTCACAAGCGGTGAAGACTGACGTTTGGAGCATGGAATCGGTGCAATTACAGAGTGTCACCATTCAAGGACTCGGTGCCGTTGAATGGCTGCTTTATGATGAGGCATCAACATTAGCAAAAGGTACCCGAGATCACTGTGCATTGGCAACTGCCATAACCGCTTCCCTAACCGATCGGGCGGAGACAATTTTTAAGGCATGGCAAACTAATCCATGGTCCTCGTTGGATAAAGAAGCATGGGAGGCAGAATATCTTGCACTGCTTTCTAACCAGCTTGATTACAGTATGAAAAAGCTGTCTCGTCCGT
>ASHK01001054.1 GCA_000695745.1 Vibrio madracius
TTGGAGAAAGTTGCTAGACTCGATTTATAGTATGGATAGCGATTCTTAACAAAACATTGCGATGATATTGAGTTCCCTACTCTTCACCCCAATGTATCTGTTACTAGCAATCATAAAATTAATAAGCTCTCGGAGAACGTAATGGCAACGCATTTTGACTATATCTGTATTGGTGGTGGCAGCGGCGGTATCGCATCTGCAAACCGTGCGGCAATGTACGGCGCGAAGGTCGCGCTGATTGAAGCTCAAGATCTTGGCGGTACCTGTGTAAACGTTGGCTGTGTGCCAAAGAAAGTCATGTGGCACGGTGCGCAAGTTGCTGAAGCGATGAACCTATACGCTGAAGACTATGGTTTTGATGTCGACGTTAAAGGCTTCGATTGGAGTAAACTGGTCGAGAGTCGCCAAGCCTACATTGGTCGTATTCACCAATCTTACGATCGCGTGCTTGGCAACAACAAAGTTAATGTCATTCGTGGCTTTGCTAAGTTTGTTGATGCAAAAACTGTCGAAGTGAATGGTGAGCACTACACTGCTGATCACATCCTTATTGCTGTTGGTGGTCGTCCAACCATTCCAAATATTCCAGGCGCAGAATACGGTATCGATTCCAATGGTTTCTTCGAGCTCAACGAACAACCAAAACGCGTTGCGGTTATCGGCGCAGGCTACATTGCAGTAGAGATCGCCGGTGTTCTACACGCACTAGGGACTGAAACTCACCTATTCTGCCGTAAAGAATCCCCTCTCCGTAGCTTTGACCCAATGATCATCGAGACATTAGTTGAAGTGATGAACACGGAAGGTCCAACACTGCATACTCACTCTGTGCCTAAAGAAGTGGTAAAAGAGGCGGACGGTAGCCTAACGCTGCACCTAGAAAACGGTGAGAGCCAAAATGTGGATACCTTAATTTGGGCGATCGGTCGTCACCCAGCGACAGATGCGATCAATCTTGGTGCTACTGGCGTAGCAACTAACGATCGCGGCTATATCAAAGTTGATGAATTCCAGGCCACCAATGTAGCAGGCATTTACTGTGTTGGTGACATTATGGAAGGCGGTATTGAGCTCACTCCAGTTGCCGTTAAAGCAGGTCGCCAACTTTCTGAGCGCCTATTCAACAATAAACCAGATGCGAAGATGGATTACGACCTAGTACCAACTGTGGTATTCAGTCACCCACCTATCGGCACCATCGGCCTAACCACACAACAAGCGGAAGAGAAGTACGGCAAAGATAACATCAAAGTCTACACCTCTGGCTTCACTGCTATGTACACTGCAGTAACGAAACACCGCCAGCCATGTAAGATGAAACTGGTTTGTGCTGGCCCAGAAGAGACGGTTGTTGGCTTGCACGGTATCGGCTTTACTGTTGATGAAATGATTCAAGGTTTTGGCGTTGCGATGAAGATGGGTGCAACCAAAGCAGACTTCGACTCTGTTGTGGCAATTCACCCAACGGGTTCTGAGGAATTCGTGACGATGCGCTAATACGCAATCAATGTTATTAAAGCCCAGCCACTAATACGCAATCAATGTTATTAAAGCCCAGCCACTAAGTGCTGTTTTTTTTGGAGCAATTTTTACACAACTTTTATCTAGGTTCTCTTCCCGATTTTATTGATATTTCTTATAGTTTCTAAAGACTGTTAGGAGTTATCAATGGATAAAAAGCACATATTTTTCTTCGATGCCATGCGCTGCGTGGCGGCTCTCGCCGTCATCACGATTCATGCGCTGGGTCCTTACCGTCAGGAGTTGGGGCAAATACCCATGAACGAATGGGTAACGGCAATCACCTTTAACGGTTTTAGTCGCTGGGCGGTACCCGTATTTATTTTGATTACTGGTGCCTTAATGCTTAACGACAAACGACCGTTTGATATGAAATATTATCTGTCTCGTCGTCTCGGTAAAGTGCTGATTCCATTTCTTGCGTGGTCCCTGTTCTACGCCTACTTATCCGGATGGACAATAGAAGGCTTTAATGGCAACACGGTGAAGGAAGTCTTGGCGGAAAGCTACCACCATCAGACCTATTATCATTTAGGGTTCTTTTACTACTTTATTCCGCTGTATGTTGCGATCCCTTTCCTGCAAGTGTTCGTTCGTAAGTTTGATGACAGCGCGCTATACGTGTTTACCGGACTTTGGTTATTCACCACGCTACTGTTCTTACTGCGAATTGATGGTCCTTGGAGTGAACAATTCTGGCTCTATATGGGATTATTACCACTGGGTTATATTTTGTATCAGAAGCTGCCGACGAGCCGAGGCGTGGTTATTGCAGCCATTATTCTCGGAGTGGGTGCAATGGCACTGGGCAGTTACATGGTGGTTCAAGGCAGTATTGAGGAAGGTCGTTATTACGTTGGACGCTGGTTCTCTTACAAGACTCTCAATACCGTTCTGGCCGCTAGTATGATTTTTATTGTCTGCAAAGCCTACGCAGATAAGCTTTGGCCGAGCGCAAAGAAAGTGGTCAGTGTTATCAGTAAGTACAGCTTAGGTATTTATATTCTACACCCGCTATTCCTGTGGCCAATGAACGAACTCGGACTCCATCAAGGACACCCTA
>ASHK01001055.1 GCA_000695745.1 Vibrio madracius
TGTGACCCTATACCCTTAAAAATATTGTGACTAATTTCATATCATCACCAATTTTGACTATTTATTATCCAAGACGTGATGAGGGACAAAAAAAGCCTCGTAGCGGCACTACGAGGCTTTCAATCTGATACGACTAATGCGAATTAGATAACTGGGGTTTCTGTTGTCACGCCATGATTTTGGCCACGATGACGCAATAAGTGATCAAGGAGAACAATCGCCAGCATCGCTTCCGCGATTGGCACAGCACGAATGCCTACGCAAGGGTCGTGGCGGCCTTTGGTAATGAGCTGAGTCGGCTCTCCTGTTCGAGTAATCGTCTCACCTGGAACAGTTATGCTGGATGTCGGTTTTAGAGCAATATTCGCAACGATATCTTGCCCGGTAGAAATACCACCTAAAATGCCACCAGCGTGGTTGCTTGAAAAGCCGTCAGGCGTTAAAGGATCACGATGTTCGCTGCCTTTTTGGTTTACTACATCAAAACCATCACCAATTTCGACACCCTTTACAGCATTAATACTCATCAATGCATGAGCAATATCGGCATCAAGGCGATCGAAAATTGGCTCGCCAAGGCCAACGGGTACATTGGTCGCAACCACTTGCAGTTTGGCACCAATAGAATCGCCTTGTTTTTTCAGGTCTCGAATTAGCTGATCAAACGCGTCAACTTTGTCCACATCAGGGCAGAAGAAGGCGTTATTTTCGATTTCATTCCAATCAACCTTGTCGATAGACACATCACCCATTTGTGACAAATAAGCACGAATTTCTACACCAAATTTCTTGTTTAAGGTATTTCTTTGCGATGGCACCAGCGGCCACACGCATTGCGGTTTCACGAGCTGACGAACGACCACCACCTCGATAATCACGTACCCCGTACTTTTGGTGGTAAGTATAATCGGCATGACCAGGACGGAACTTATCTTTAATGTCTGAATAGTCTTTAGAGCGCTGATCGGTGTTTTCAATCAACAAACCAATGGATGTCCCTGTCGTTTGCCCCTCAAACACCCCAGAAAGAATTTTTACTTCGTCGGGTTCACGTCTCTGAGTGGTGTACTTTGAGGTACCTGGACGGCGACGATCTAAGTCTACTTGCAGATCGGCTTCGGTAATTTCTACCCCTGGAGGACAACCATCAACAATACAACCCAATGCAATACCGTGACTTTCTCCAAATGTTGTTACACGAAAATGTTGTCCGATGCTATTTCCTGCCATTACTTCCTCTGTCTGTCAGAACAAGCTATATCCGAGCTTGTTCAATGCCTGTCTGTTCTTGGTGATTTCATAGTGACGACAAAGGCAGACGTTGTAAACCCCCAAACAAAAAAACGCCGCAATTCTCATTACGGCGTTTGGGTTCGTTTCGAAGCGGACTAATCTTTGTAGATTGCAAATTCCTCGGCGTGAGCAACAAGCTGCTCTCGCGTCAGCATGAATACACCATGACCACCGTTCTCGAACTCAATCCAAGTAAATGGAATATGAGGGTACTGTTCCATCATGTGCACCATGGAATTACCCACCTCACAGATAAGAATACCGTCATCCGTTAGGTAGTCTGGCGCATTAGAAAGAATGCGACGCACGAGTTTCAATCCATCAGTTCCAGCAGCAAGGCCAAGCTCTGGCTCATGTGTGAACTCTTCTGGTAAAGAATTCATGTCTTCTTCATCCACATAAGGTGGGTTGGAAACAATCAGGTTGTATTTCTCTTTTGGAAGATCGCGGAACAAGTCAGAACGAATCGGGAACACTTGCTGTTCAAGGCCATGGTCTTGAACGTTTTGTTCAGCAACTTCCAATGCATCGGTTGAGATATCAATGGCATCGACTTCTGCATCTGGGAAAGCATGAGCACACGCAATCGCAATGCAACCACTACCCGTACACAGATCCATAATACGTACTGGCTCTTCTGTTAACCAAGGTTGAAACTGTGCTTCAATCAATTCGCCAATTGGAGAACGTGGTACCAATACACGCTCATCAACAAAGAACTCTAAACCACAGAACCACGCTTTATTTGTCAAGTAAGCAGTTGGCGTACGTTCGTTGATACGTCTAATCACACGTTCGACGACACGAAGACGCTCACTGCTGGTTAAGCGTGAGTTCAAAACATGTGGTGGCACATCGATAGGTAAGTACAGCGTTGGCAGAATCAGCTGAACCGCTTCATCCCAAGCATTGTCGGTGCCGTGGCCATAAAAAAGACCCGCTGCGTTGAAGCGACTAACCGTCCAACGAATCACGTCTTGTAATGTGTGAAGCTCAGAAACGGCTTCTTCCACAAAAATCTTATCCAAAATTGCCTCCAAAAAGCGCTACAATACTGCTAATAACCTATTTTAATGAGTTGTTCCCATTAATGAGCCAGAAAGACGACAATACCGATGATGATTTCGGTCTATTCCGGGACGCAGTACAAGGCGTAAAAAAGTTGCGACAGGATACCATAGTCCAGCAGCCAAACCGAAATAAGAAACAAAAAGAAGCAAAAAGATCCAATAGAGAAGCCAAAGACGCCGAGTTTTACTTCTCAGATGAATTTGTTCCGCACTTAAGCGACGAAGGACCTACACGCTATGCGCGTGATGATGTGTCGACGTATGAAGTAAAAAGGCTACGCAGAGGCGTCTATGTTCCGATGTGTCCTAGACATGCACGGCATGACGCAACAAGAAGCAAAACGTGAGTTGGGCGCCATGATTGCCCATTGTGTGAAAGAAAACATTCATTGTGCTTGCGTCATGCATGGTATTGGCAAGCACATTTTGAAACAGAAAGCGCCGCTATGGTTAGCGCAGCATCCCGACGTGATGGCGTTTCACCAAGCACCACTCGAGTTTGGTGGTGATGGTGCTCTGTTGGTACTGCTTTCTATACCAGAGAAGTAATATCGATTTTAACTAAGGGTGAATGTGCCAAAGCACTTCGCCCTGTCTTTTCTCCACATCATACTCAATACACACTAAGCCTGATGTCGGAAACATAGGCGCACTGATATCACCCACAAACTCGGCGGTTAAGTACCCAACCAACGGCAAATGCGATACCAGCAAAATTGACTCTAGATTTTCTAGCTGAGCAATCGCTGACACATATTCAACCACGTCTTCTGCTTGCCCATAAGGCGTAATGTCGTCAGAAGTCACCACGTCGTTACTGCTAAACTCGCTACTAATTGCAGCCCAAGTTTGTTGCGCTCTTAGGTATGGGCTGACCAGTACTTTGTCAAACTCCGAGTAACCTTGCTGCCTACAAGCTCTCGCAACGATGACCGAACATTCTTTACCGTGAGATGTCAGAGTTCGCTCTTCGTCACTAGGCGCGTAATGAACAGCCTCGCCATGCCGCATTATAAAAACTTTCATATATTTACCTGATTCTACTGATGGTTAACTTCATCGTTCCATCGATACAGAGCTATACTTATTTAAAAAAATTAATTATATCAATTCACTTGCTAAAGGCTTCGACTTTCTTAACAATTTAATAAGTAGTCTAAAAATATTTGTAACTTTGTTTTTGCGTGTCTCTTATTTATCGTCATAATTATTTTACGTAAGTATTGGTAAACCTGTTAGTACCAATAGTGAGACATTGCTTTTGTTGACAAGTGCTTGGTTGAGCTGTCCAAGCTTCCGCTTAATCTGGAGAAGATAAGTGCATCTAAGTCCTAATGATAGTCGCTCCTATCGCTACCTTACTCTCAACAATGAGCTAAGAGTGCTGCTTATTCAAGATATGCAGGCTCAAAAGTCGGCCGCCGCTCTGGCCGTTAATGTCGGTCATTTTGACGATCCTGATGATCGTGAAGGGCTCGCTCACTATCTGGAGCATATGCTCTTTCTCGGCACAGAGAAATACCCCAAAGTTGGTGAATTTCAATCCTTTATTAGCCAACATGGTGGGTCCAATAACGCGTGGACTGGAACAGAACACTCCTGCTTTTTCTTCGATGTTTATCCCAACGCGTTCGAGAAAGCTCTAGACCGTTTTAGCCAATTTTTCACCGCCCCGCTATTTAACGAGGAAGCGCTCGATAAAGAACGTCAAGCCGTTGACTCCGAATACAAGCTGAAACTTTATGAAGATGGCCGACGTCTTTATCAGGTTCAAAAAGAAACGATCAATCAAGCACACCCTTTTTCAAAGTTCTCCGTTGGCAATATTGATACGCTCAGCGACCGAAATGGACACAGCATTAGACAAGAAATTGTTCGCTTTCATAAAGAACAATACTCTTCGGATATCATGACGCTCGCGTTAATCGGACCTCACGAACTCGATGAGTTAGAGGAGTGGCTCATGCTAAATTTAGTGACATCATCGATAACCATCTGCAGGCAAAACTGTTGATATACCTTTTATTACCAAAGAGCACACGCAAGTCCTGATCCAAGTTGAGCCAGTGAAAGAGATTCGTAAACTCATTCTTTCGTTTCCTTTGCCTGCGACCCATCAGCATTATCACCAAAAAACCCATGTCTTACTTTGCCAACTTGCTTGGCTATGAAGGTCACGGCAGTTTAATGCTTTATCTCAAAAATAAGGGGTGGATTACCTCGTTATCTGCGGGAGGCGGCGCATCAGGCAGCAATTTCCGAGAGTTTAGCGTCAGTGTTTCATTGACACCGGTTGGGCTGGATCAGGTGGATGACATCATTCAAGCGGTATTCCAGTTTATCACTCTGATAAAATCTGAAGGCATGGACGCTTGGCGTTATGATGAAAAACGTGCCGTTACTGAATCCGCATTCCAGTTTCAGGAGCCAGCTAGGCCTTTAGATCTCGTCAGTCACCTTGTAATGAACATGCAAAACTATCTTCCCGAGGATATCGTTTACGGTGACTACAAGATGTCAGGCTATGATGAAGCCTTACTCAACCAGTACGCCTCTTATCTCACCACAGAAAACTTGAAAGCTACGTTAGTCGCCAAAGATCGTCACTACGACAAACAAGCAAAATGGTATTTTACGCCCTACTCTGTAGCACGTTTTACCAATGAACAGTTAGCGTATTTTAATCAGTGCCCCAAGCTGTCAGAGCTGCCGTTTGGTTTGCCCGAAAAAAACCCATTCATCAACTACGACCTGAAAAACTATCCAGTGGAGTCGCATGGCGAGCATCCAGAGCTAATTGAAGACCTCGAAGGATTTAGACTTTGGCACCTACAAGACGATAAGTTCAACGTGCCAAAAGGTGTCGTGTTCATCGCTATCGATAGTCCTCACTCGGTGAATTCACCTAAGAATATTGTCAAGACCCGCTTATGTGTTGAGATGTTCCTTGACTCATTGTCTGAAGAAACCTACCCAGCGAGAAGTGGCTGGCCTTGGGTATGACATGTATGCTCATCAGGGCGGCGTTACGCTGTCCATATCAGGGTTTAGTAAGAAGCAACCCCAGCTACTGGAAATGATTCTTAAGCGATTTGCCTCGCGAGAGTTTAATCCTGCTCGTTTCGATAGCATTAAAGCGCAACTATTAAGAAGCTGGCGCAATACAGCCAAAGATCGCCCTATTTCTCAGTTATTCAATGCAATGACAGGAATATTGCAACCAAACAACCCACCTTATCCGGTGCTTATTGAAGCACTCGAATCTATCGAGGTGGATGAGCTGC
>ASHK01001056.1 GCA_000695745.1 Vibrio madracius
AAAAGATTAATTAACCAAGTTTGGAAAAACCGCCAACTATAGGCGGTCATCTAAATCAACTAACAAGCTTGAGGTGAGGTGCTTTAATCTGCCAATTGCCACCCAGTTCGTTAAGCTCTTTTACTTTTAGCTCGGCATACTCTCGTAGACTTTTCTGACTGCAAGCTGGTTCGCAAAGCATGCCATCTGATAGCAATGCATAACAATTAAAGTCACTAGTAATAGCTTTCTTGTAGAAATCAGCTTCCTCTTTACTTCTTGATGCGTTTACAGCTTCTTTTTCAGTGAGCTTAACAACCTTAACAGTTTCATTTGTATCTTTATTAAATAGAATAGTCATGATGTATGTACTTTATTTCTTATTGAATTCTTTGATTTTTGCTCTGATAGCGCCTGGAGTTCTACCAACCTTGCGAGCAATGTCTTCTACAGAAGCCCCAGTTTCATATAAGCTTTGAATTTTCTTTCTTGCTCAACAGTCCATGGGTAGCCTTGTAGAACAGGCTTTCCCTCTTCTAACCCTATTTCAATTAGTAAACTGGAATACAAGGGAGGGTACTCTATAGCTAACTCATGTTTTGAAAAATGATTTTCTAGATCAATGGGGCCGCCCCATGTCATGTCTCGCTCATATGCTCGCTTAACCAAAGCCTCGACGATTGACTTTCGATAGAGCACTAAACGCTCATAGTTTTCGTTGTACAACTTCTCAAAAAAAGGGAGATGCTCATCAGTAAATATGTGCCGCTCATTTGGGAATGTCATAAAGGCTCGCCTGATTTCAAGATGATGAAATGAGAAAAACTTATCACAATTTAAAGCTTTTTTGAGCTTACCCTCGATTTCATTACAATCTAAGCACACGAGCGTGGGCTTGAATCGAACAATAAAGATCTTTAAGAAATCCATCAGTCGCCAAATTTCGCTCTTGAGTGGCTTGTTCTCGATTGGCTCTAGAAAGCTCCCATAAGTTGATTTTTATGTAGTGCTTTATATAGTCGTGCATGTGATCGTGGTGGTATACAAGCCAGCGCAGCTTGTCGCCACTCTCCGTTGTAATTTCACAATCATTTCTTTTTCTACAGCAACAGGACAGCGCCAGCTTTCTCCAGCTTCCGACCACGACTCAGTTTCTTCAATAAAATCACTCATGAGCCAACAACAGATCGACTTCAACGCCAACTTTAGCTAGCTCTTTAGTTATGTGCTTGTCAGCGCGACTATGGATTATTTCTAACTCCTCTCTAAATACGGCGTCGACTTGTTCGATATCTTCAATATTCAACGTGCTATCATATGTAAATCGGTCTCGAACTGCTACATATAGCTTGTCTAGCACTTTCTTGTCATCAGTGTACTTAATGAGACGGACAAGCGATGACTGATTTTCACCAACAAAATTTTGCTCATGTAAGGATATGAGACTTCGGTACTTTTCCATAACATTCATGGAGCTGTATCGGCCTTGTTCATAAAAAATGTTGATAACTTTTTGACGTATACGCATTTGCTCATCATGCTCTTCTGCTTGTTCCTCCAGATAGCTGATGTAGTCTTCTTCTTCTTGTTCTTCAATATCAACAAGCTCTTTTTCGAGAAGCATAGCTTGCCCAATTAAGTCTGGGTTTTGAGTCTTTAAGCCAAGAAATTTTAAATACTGAGCTACGTATTTCGCTTGAAACGGTTCAAAATGATTTGGATCATCATATTCTAGCTCTACCATCCCCTTTAATGCTTGAATCAATACATCGCTATCAAGAACACTCAAGATATCATCTCCATCTGAATTAAGTTTGCCAACCTTTACGCTATAAACTCACGCTGTATCAGTACGTTATGAGTATTGTTTCAATACTACAATAAAATAAAATTACTGTATATAATCAAGATGAATGCGAGTTATATTGTGAAAATACGCTCCGTCCAGTGGATATCCTGCATGCAACCGTCTTTAAAGTTTCCTTTGGTGGAGAGGCCAAGGTATTGCTGCATCTTCTGATTCCATAGTTCAGGAATATCCCGATAGGAGATGTTGCCATTCATCAAATCTCGTTCGATCTCGTAACGTAAAATGACGTGCGCAGGGTAGGTGAGTTCATCAGCATCAACGCGAATATACCCTGGTTGTACGCGGGTATAGATTTTTTGCAGGTTGTCGGGCTCGAACACTTTCGAATCATTAGCTGAGAAGTGCTTTTGTGCAAGTGGCGCTAAGTTAGC
>ASHK01001057.1 GCA_000695745.1 Vibrio madracius
TAAATCCTCACACAACTGTTTGGTCTGTGCCAACGCTTCAAGGTTCACATCCATTAATGCGAGATGCGCACCTTGTTGTGCAAGACTTGTCGCCATTGTTTGACCTAATCCTTGGCCAGCACCAGTAATGGCGATAACACTCTGTTTCAGTTCCATCTACTTCTCCCTTTCACTACGAAAATACTCAAACAGACTGGAGAAATCTAACTCTGCATTGCCATTATTGTTATGAAATGCATAGAGATTACGCGCTAATGCGCCCATAGGAACAGCCGATTGGCTATTCGCCGCTGCCTGCATCCCTAGCCCCAAGTCTTTTGACATCAACTTACTCATAAAGCCCGGAGCGTAGTGATTGCTCGCTGGAGCAGATTCCATTACTCCCGGACAAGGGTTATATAGTTCTAAAACCCAGTTTCTTCCAGAGCTTTGTTGCATAATATTTGAGAGTACCTCAGGGTTGAGACCGTTATCGATACCAAGGCTTAAGGCTTCGCAGGTGCCGGACATAACGATACCCAATAACAAGTTATTACAAATTTTAGCCATTTGACCATCGCCAGCTTGCCCGGCATGAAAAATGTTCTTACCCATATGAGCCAAGATTTGTTTGGAGGTTTCAAACGCTTGATCCGTTCCACCCACAATAAACGTCAGTGTCCCAGCCTTAGCACCCGCTACTCCCCCAGAAACCGGTGCATCAACAAAACTTAATCCTTTTGAGGCCGCTTCTTTCGCCACTAACTTTGCGGAATCAGGTTCGATGGTTGAAGAATCGATAAGAAACGTACCCGGTTGTACCAGATTCAGCAGCCCTTTCGCGCCATGATGATCACCTAAATACACCGTGCGCACGTGCTCCCCAGCGGGAAGCATGGTCATCACAGCATCAACATCAGCAACCGCAGCTTCCAACGTGTTAAATGCCTTCGCCCCCACAGACTCAAGCTGCTTAGCAAGCTCAGGGACAAGGTCAAAGACATTAACGGAAAAACCCGCTTTTAGCAGATTTTCCACCATAGGGCCGCCCATATTCCCAAGCCCAACAAATGCAATGGTGTGACATTCTGATTGATTCATAGCGCTTCTCCTTAAACGCGACCAAGCTGAGCTAGAGGATGTTCTTGCTCTCGCCATAATGAAGTGAACAACTCGTCAATTACGGCTTTATCAACGGAGTTAATGTTTGGATACTTCCAATGCGGCGCCCCGTCTTTATCAACGAGACGTGAACGCACGCCTTCTTCAAACTCTCCTAATGTGGCACTCCTAACACCAAGAATCAGTTCGAGCCGAAAGCAATCCGCGAGTGTTAAATGACTATAGTCGTTGATTTGACGAAAACAAATGTGGGCTGTGATAGGGCTGCCTTGTGACAGATTATGCTTTGCCGCCACCAACCATTTATCGTTACCCGGTAACGCCATAATATTGGTAAACACACTACCAATGTCAGTGGCGTTACACGCTGCACAGATTTCATCCAAACGCGGTTTCAATTGTGATGTTGGTAAACTAGAGTCATCTTTTTCGGCCAACTTCTCCAAACATTCAGAGAGAAATTCGTAACTGTCGTCAACGCAGCTCCAATCGGTCTCCTGCAATTGATTAATCAGTTTCTCTTTTGCATCTAGGCAACTAAGTGATCAGCCATATGAATATCCATCGCATCCGTGGCATTAAACATCACGCCGGTCAGTCCTAAAAACAGGCCTAAGCGGTCTTCAAGTTGATTAAGAAAGTAGGTAGCACCTACATCGGGGAACAGACCGATGCTGATTTCAGGCATGGCTAAGCGTGATGTAGGCGTGACAACCTTATGACTGGTTCCCATGAAAAGCCCCATTCCTCCGCCCATTACAATGCCGTTCCCCCAACCAATGATAGGCTTACAGTAGCTATGAATGAGGTAGTCGCATTCATATTCCACGCTAAAAAACTGCTCGCAATACGCTTTGGCCACATCCGCAGATTGTGTTTTCATCATAGTGTGCATGGCTCTGACATCGCCGCCAGCGCAAAATGCCTTTTCTCCCGCCCCATCCAACACGACACATACAACTCGCTCATCCTGATGCCATTGTTCAAGTTGTTGTTTTAGTAACACAATCATATCGTGAGTGAGTGCATTCAATGAGGCGCTATTGTCTAGCGTCGCAATGGCGATAACATAATCACCTTCACCACAAGGAATTTCTTGAAAGTTAACCGTATCTGACATTTTGCTCTCCTAGCTGTTCTTCCATTCGGGTGGTCTTTTTTCTAGAAAAGCATTCACCCCTTCACGCTGATCCTCAGTATCAAACAATCGAATGAACAGTTCTCGTTCTTTGACTAAACCATGAGAAATAAAACCGTGCCGAATTTGATTGAATCAATGTCTTACATGCCGTTACCGAGCTCGGTGATTGATGAGCAACTTGCTCTGCCAAGCTACCGCGACAGGCAGCGCCTTACCCCTTTCGA
>ASHK01001058.1 GCA_000695745.1 Vibrio madracius
TCGCGTTTAATATCATTCTTGCTCATGCTAAGGCGGTCCATCGTTTCAATGCCTTAGCACTTGAGAACTCGCAGATTGGTATTGTGCTTAACCTAACGCCGTCCTATACGCGCAATGACAGCGAAGAAGACAAGAAAGCGGCATGGTATGCCGACTTACTGTTTAACCGCAGTTTCCTTGACCCTATGGTTAAAAATGAGATTCCGAAAGAGCTTTGTGAAGTTCTGGCGGAACAGGCGTCACACCGGAAACGACGCAGGAAGAGATAGAACAGATCACGACAGCCAAAGTTGAGTTCTTAGGAGTGAACTACTACGTTCCACGTCGCGTGAAAGCACGTGAAGCGTGCTATGACTTGGATTACTTTACGCCAGAGGTTTACTTTGAGAACTATGTGAATCCTGAAGGCCGATTCAATCCTTATCGTGATAATAACGAGATCTTACCAACTGCTGTTTATGATATTGCTAAAAATGTTCAAGAAAACTATGGCAATATTCCATGGTATTTGGCTGAAATTGGCATTGCTATGGACGTTGAATCTGAAGGTGAACCGGGTGAGGATGGACTGATTGACGATTCATTCCGCACAGGGTTGATGAAAGAGCACTTAGTTCAACTGCACAGAGCAATCCAAGAAGGTTCAAACTGTTTTGGTGTTCATCAGTGGACATTCATCGACAAC
The DNA here is from genome assembly GCA_000695745.1 of Vibrio madracius. Lineage (GTDB taxonomy): Bacteria > Pseudomonadota > Gammaproteobacteria > Enterobacterales > Vibrionaceae > Vibrio > Vibrio madracius. The sequence continues at coordinate 686 of ASHK01001058.1, forward strand.
TGGTCTTGGTTAAACTCGTTTAAGCGTCGATATGGCTTCTATCGCTTGGATTTGGCAACGGGTGATCGAATTCCAAAAAAACACGGTTTGTGGTTCAAAGAGTTGGCAACGACGGGTAGCTTTGAAGACTAAACTCATTGGTAGCAAGCCGATGAAAAACGGTGTCCAGTGTGACACCGTTTTTGTTTGTCCGTCGCAACTATTGAACGGAAGTGATGGTCGTGTACAATACCAATCGTTTGCTTCGTATAACCCCAATGATATGGTTTGGGGGTCTCTACCAGCTCCCGCAAAGTGCTGATTACGAAGAGTCAAGATCACATTAGTATCTTGCTCTTTGTATTGGCGTTCGAAAATTACCTCAAACTATTCCTATACTTAGAGTAAGTGCACCCACAACAATCATAATAGGTGGAATATGAACGCATTTATTCAAGATCTTCCCAAAGTAGAGTTGCACCTCCATATCGAGGCTCATTAGAGCCAGAACTTTTGTTTAAGTTGGCGCAAVAAATGGCATCTCACTTCCCTACGCCTCACCTGAAGCACTGCGCATGGCCTACGACTTTGAAGATTTGCAGTCGTTTCTCGATATCTATTATCAAGGTGCGAATGCGCTTATTACCGAGCAAGATTTTACGACTTAACATGGGCCTATTTGGAGCGCTGTAAAGCGGATAATGTTATTCATACCGAGATCTTCTTTGACCTCAAACACATACAGAGAGAGGGATAGCCTTTGAGACGGTGATTAAGGGTATTCACCGTGCACTGCAAGACGGGGAAACGACGCTGGGTATTACCTCACAAATCATTATGTGCTTTTTAAGACATCTTTCTGAAGATTCTGCCATCGAGACGCTCAAACAAGCTTTGCCATACAAAGAATTTATCGTGGGAGTGGGGTTGGATTCTTCTGAGCAAGGGTATCCGCCAGAGAAGTTCACGCGTGTGTTTAAAATGGCTAAAGAACATGGCTTTTTGACTGTCGCTCATGCTGGAGAAGAGGGGCCTGCTCAGAACATTGTTGATGCTATAGAGCTATTAGGCGTAAGCCGGGTTGATCATGGTGTTCGCTGTGTAGAAAGTGACGAACTCGTTGCACGTCTTATTGAGACAAAAATGCCGTTAACCGTCTGCCCTCTATCAAACATTAAGCTGTGTGTGTTTGATGATATGTCGCAGCACAATATTGTGAGTCTGCTTCGCAAAGGCGTCGCGGTTACGATTAATTCTGATGACCCTGCTTATTTTGGTGGTTATATGACGGACAATTTCAAAGCAGTAAGTGAAGCGCACGATATGACCCACCAAGAACTGGCGCAATTCACCGTTAACGCCATTGACGCAAGTTTTATTGATGAGGCGATGAAGCGAGACTATCGCAGCAAAGTGGCGGATTATGTGGCACGTTTTAGTGACGTGGACTAATCGGTAGGAAAAGCAAAGTCGTCACTCCCGAAAAGT